>JANYBY010000318.1 GCA_025360565.1 Bacteroidota bacterium | reverse complement strand
TCGTAAACACGGCTGCCTTCTTCTTTTAATCTTTTATCCAATGAACGGATCTGAATAAAAGCTCCATCAAAATCTTTTTGCTGTTTCAGGATGAAAACCAAAAACTCAGATAAAATAACTTTATCGGGATTTTTTTGAATACGTTTTTGCAATTCCTGTTTTAATAAGGGATTTTTTATTCCGCCTTCCTCATCATCATACCCCAAAGAATTTTGCAAATTTGCTTGAACAGAATTTATTTCAGTCTCCCGGAACTCAAGCGCATCAAGGTATTCATTGATCATGGCCTTCAGATCGTTCTTATGTTTGTACACATCGGCTTTTTCGTAAAAATATTTGTAATCTTTTGTTACGGCCTTGTTGTAAGTTTCCAAAGCATAATCGAAAAGATCCTCTTCTAAAAAAGCGTTGGCCAATGTTTGCACATAGGGCTGCATTGGAATTAATTCTTTCACTGCCTTTTGATATGCCTCTTTTTCTTTTTTTTCGTCCTTTTCAATTTTATAGATCTTTCCTAAATAAACATACAAGTACGAATTTTGTTTATTATTTTTTAATTGTTTTTTAGTGATCTTTTCGGCTTTTGAAAGATCGTTAACACCCAATAAACTTTTGTAATAGTACGGATACCAGGCATCGGGATTTTTATCAAACAGATCGATAAAATAAACATTCGCTTTTTCGTATTCCTTTTGTTCAAAATACATTAGGGCCAATTTTTCGTTATTGCCCGTATTATTTTTTGGCGACACAACAATTTGTGAGAATACCATGCGGCTAAAAGCCACACAGGCAATAAGAAATAAATATTTTACGTTGATGTTAATAGCGTATTAAAGATAGCTGAATTTAGTGAAACGAAAAGAATTTTATGAAATTTTAAGTATTGAATATTCATCTTATTACGCGGGTTTTTGCGTGAGCGATTGCAGTGGAAAGCCCACAGCCGCGCCTGCCTTTTTGCGCGGCGAGGACTTGAAACGTAAAGCGCGACCCCGCCAACCGAAATTATTGACGAGGCGGGGGCACGCCCAAAAAATCTTCTCATTTATTCTTCGAATGAAGAACAAATTGTGTTTTACTAAATACAGTTTGTAGGAATTAATTGTTGAACGCCAAAGAAACCTGTTCACCTTTATTATGAAACTCAATTTTATCGGCCAGATTTTTCATTAAAAAAACACCGCGGCCATTTATTTTATCAATGTTAGCGGGATCGGTTGGGTCGGGCAAATTGGCGTAATCAAAACCAGGACCTTCGTCTTTTATAGAAAAGATCAATTGCTTATCGTCTCTTTGAAAATCGATATGCACAAATTTTTCAGGATTATTTTGATTACCGTGACAAATGGCATTGTTTACAGCTTCGGTAACCGCTATTAAAATGTTTCCGTAATTATCTTCGTTAACATTGTAAGCACGGCAAACATCATCTATCAAATGCTCAACAAGTCGTAAATTATCTGCTTTAGAATTTATTTTTAGGCTCTCGCCTTTTGACTGTAACATTATTTATTTACGCTGTTAAAATAATTATTTACTTTTTCTTTATAATAAGGTGTTAGGCTCGGCGGAACCGTATTTAGCAATTCCATTTCCTTCTCCTTTAGTCTTTTATACTCTAAAAACTGGCCAGGGTTGCTTAAAATTTCATTTTTTGCCTCATTACTTTTGCGTTGCTCGTCCTGCTCCCTTTCTCGCTCGGCCTTTTCGCTTTCTAAAAGTTTAGTCAAGATCTCCTGCTGGCGTTTCATGGTTTCGTTGCTAATTTGCTTATTTACAATATCTTTCTCGGTTTGTTCCATCATTTCGGCAATGTTTCCACCGGGATTACTGCCTTTATTCTTTATTTTATCGGTTAAAGCCTGCATTTGGCGACGCAATGCCTCTTGCTGTGCGGCCATTTTGGCCATTTGCTCACTGGTTCCGGGCATCATTTGATTTCCTTGAGTACCTTGCTGCCCCATTCCACCGGGCTTTTCACCGGGTTTTTGACCTTTTTTATCGCCGGGTTTTTCACCGGGTTTACTGCCTTTTTCTAAAGCGTCTTTTAATTGTTGAAGCTGCTTATTTAATTGCTCCTGCATTTTTCGCATATTCGGAATACCCGGTTTATCGGAGGGTTTTGAGCCCGGACTGTTACCCGGCTTTTTACATTTGCCCTTGCCCGGTTTGGATTTGCTTTGTTGCTGCGCTTTCATTTGCTGTTGCATTTGTTCGAGCGATTCGTTTAATAACAGCGCCAAATTATTTACCGAGGTCATGGTAGTTTGCATGCGCATGGTGGCTTCGCCGGTATTTCTATCGGCCAAAGATTTTACCGTTTTTTCCATGTTCATATTAATAGCATTGATCTCGCGATTAACCAACGCACTTATTTTTGGCGCACGTTTGCTTAATGCCAATAAACTATCTTCAATAATTTTGCTGTTGTCTTTTAATTTATTTTGCTCTTGCGGAATTTTAACGTATTGCGGATTATCAATTCTTGTTTTTGGCAAAGCTTTCACCAATTCTTCCTGACCAAATGAAAGGTTTAATAAATTTTCTAAGATCTGGCGGAGGGCCTGCGCGTTTTCTTCGTCCTGTTTTTCTTCAGCATCTTCCATGGCCTTTTCCATTTCCTGCTGCATCTCTTCCATTTTTTGGCTCGCGCTTTTTTGAGATTTAGAAGCGTTCTTTTTATTCTCCTTGCCTAATTGTTCGGAACTGTTTTGCATTTCCTTACTGATCTCGTTTTGTTTTTCTTCGGTTTTTGGCAAGGCATTTGGCTGCTCCAATTCCGAATTTTTTTTGTCGATCTCTTTTAATTCTTCTTTTAGTTTTTCAAACTCCTTTTTTATATCATCTTGCTTTTTTTCAAGATCTTTTGCTTTTTCTTCTTTGCTCTTGCTGTCTTTTTTATCCCCGCTTTTTTCATCCTTCTTGTCACCGCTTTTTTCATCTTTTTTATCTCCGGCTTTCTCGTCTTTTTTATCTCCGGTCTTTTCATCCTTTTTGTCCTGACTCTTGTCGTCTTTTTTGTCCTGAGTCTTGTTCTCGGTTTCTTTATTGAGGTCGTCTTCTTTTTTTTTCAGGTCCTGTAATTTTTCAATGGCGTTCTGCATTTTTTGCTCTACTTCCAATTGCTTAAACGCTTCCAAATTTCGGTCCAGTTCTTTTTCAATGTCTTTGTTAGAGAGTTTCATTTCCTCCAGCTTTTGCTGCACCTCGTTCTTATCTAGGCGCTCAAGCATTTTGTTGAGCTCATCAAATAATTTTTTCATTTCGGGTGTCATCACATTTTCAAACAATTGTTCTAATTGTTTTTGCTTTTCCATTATGTTCTCGTCCGTTTGTGAAAATTCGTTTTGCTGTTTATTGTTTAACTGGTTTTCTTGTTTAACCTGTTCGATTTTATTTTTAAGTTCGTTTTGTTTTTTAACCAGGTCCTCAATTTTCTTTTTCTCATCATAACCCAATTGTTTTTTATCGGTTATTTTTTTCGATAATTCGTTCACGTCCTTTTGAAGCTGCTTGGCTTTTTTAATGCTCTCTTCAAGGTCTTTTTTAATTTCAGAATTATTTTTGTCGGTGCTTTCGTTTATTTCATCCTTCGTTGGCGCTTTAAACACCATCATTTGTGTTTTGGATGATTTTGATCCGTTGACTCCATCGTTATCGTGCACTTCAAAATAATATTCAACTTTATCGCCTGGCAATAAATTAAACTGAGCGGCATCTAAAAAATAAAAATACGGTTGCGTTGTTTGTTTTGAATTTACGTGAATTGGAAAGCTGCCTGATGTTTCGGATGTTTTTCCGGTGCTGTCGGTTCCAAATTTTTTATAGTGGAATGCCAGGCCGTTAAAGCCGTAATCGTCTTTTATTTGTCCGCTGAAATATACATTTTTTGGGTTGAGCGAATCTCTTTTTTCGCTTACATCAATTCCGGGATGTTGATCAGTTATTACATTAACACTGTAATTTACCGAATCGGATAAACCTTGCACGAATTGATTCAGAGCTTTAACGCTGTAGTTATTGCTTTGCATGAATTTGCGCGAAAAATTAAATTGATCCTGGCTGCTTTTTTGCGGGCTGGCCAAACTATCAGAAAAACGCAATTGCAGGTTATCGGTATTCTTTGTATTAAAGATCCAATTTACTTTTGTGCCTTGCGGAATTTGCAGATCGCCGCTGTTGGCCAAACTTTCGTTTGGTTTGTTCAAGTACGAAGGGTAAACCAATTGCAAATTAAATTGCACCAGCGAAGGTTTTGGCAACACTTTTAATTCGTACTCTTTTGAATTAAAGCCCGAAGCGTTCAGCTGAAAATCGGTATTGGCCTGTAAATTTTTAAATGTATAATTAAACGAAATATTATTTTCTTTCTCTAATTTATATTCAATACCGTTAATATTAATAAAAATTTCGTTCGGAATGCGGCTGCCGGTAATTTCCACTTCCAGTTTATAATCTTGAGTTTGCAAAGCCTGCAAATTTTTATTTTGAATATTGAATTTAAAAGGCATTTCGCGCTCATAATAAGTTTGGTAATGCACCAGGCGTTTAGTGCCTTTGGTAATGATCTGCGGCCAGATAAGGAAAATAGAACCCATTAAGAACAAAACGGGCAATACATATTTAAGGTATTTTTTATTATCAGATAAATTAATGGCGGTGGCAAAAGGCACAGGTTTTAATTCGTTTATTTTTTGAGTGATGCTTGCCATTAATAATTCGGGCGAGCCGGTTAAGGAACGGTTATTTTGCAATTGCAGCACATTTAATAATTTATCCTGCACATTGGTGAAATGATCTCCGATAATTGATGCCGCCTGATCGTAAGAAATGATCGTTCCGATCTTATTTAATTTAAGAAGAGGAATGGAAATGTATTTTACAAGCACAGCGATAACGGCCGTTAAAAATCCGAAAAACAAAATGGTTCTGATAATGGTATTAAACTCGCCGAAATATTCTAAAAGCACAACGGTTAAAAAAGCCGATACCAAAATGCCGCTTGAATACAAAACCCCCTTAAGCAATTGATTTTTGTAGTATTTACGTACAAACTCATCGAGTTTTTTTATCAAGATATTTTCTGAGTTCTGCATGTATCTTTAAGGTGCAATTAAAGTGCTTTTTCCATAAAGCTTATTCCATATAAGTTCTATTGGGAGAAGCGTTACACAAATATAGCGAAGCAGAAGGCTTTTTTGGGATGAAAAGTGTTAAAAAGTGTTCAGAAACGGGCTTACATCCCATTCACCACCAACGAATCCTTAAAGCCGCAATAAATCTTGTCTTTTCTGAATTTTAAGTCGGTGCTTTTTGCCGATGACGGAACGCTTTTACAAGCTTCTTCAAAGA
>JANYBY010000063.1 GCA_025360565.1 Bacteroidota bacterium | reverse complement strand
GTCCAGACTGAATACTGAATGTTGCGGGACTAGGGTCAAAATCCATTGGACCTTGAAAATCTCCGGTTAAATATATATTTCCACTCACATCTGTAACCATTGAACCTGCTACATCTTGTCCTGCGCTCCCTATATTATAAGCCCACAATAAATTGCCATTCGCATCAAACTTAGAAATATATGGATCGTCAAGACCCGTAGAAGTTAGAGTAGCTACACCTGGTCCCGGATCAAAATCTGCTGTTCCTGAAAAAGAGCCAACTGAACAAATGTTTCCAGCCCCATCTATTGAAACTGATTTTCCTAAATAGTTGAACCAAGATATTTGACCGCCTCCAAAATTTTTTGCCCAAGTTAAATTTCCTGAAGAGTTCAATTTAATAATAAAAGAGTTAGAATATCCTATACAAGTTAAAGTTGATACACCTGGTCCTGGATCAAAATCTCCTGCCCCACCAAAATATCCATTAACTACAATGTTTCCGCTTACATCTACTTTTATAGAATGAGATTCGATTGTAGTGGCACCATTTCCGATGCTTTTAGCCCATACAAAATTACCTGAAGCATCTAATTTACTTAAATAAAATCCTCCTGATGGAGAAAACCCACCAGACAAAGTATAAGTACCCGGGCCTGGGTCAAAATCAGTGGCGCTCGAATAGTAACCTCCGGTGGAATAAACATTATTCGAACCGTCTATATAAATCGAATGACCTGATTCAATGTTGGAACCGCTGAAACTTCTTGCCCAAATAAAATTACCCCCTTGATCAAACTTGCATACGAAAGCATCTCTACTTTGAGCCGGTATAGTGTATGTTCCCACTCCCGGATCAAAATCGGTAGTGTCGCCAAATTCTCCCGTAATATAAATATTTCCAGATGCGTCAGATTCAATATCCCTTGCTATCTCGGCACCCTTTCCTCCAAATTTAAGTGCCCACAAAAAATTACCATTCGCATCTAATTTTGAAACAAAACAATCCCAATTATTACCAAACATAGTATATGTACCCGGACCAGGATTAAAATCAAGTGTACCCGTAAACTTACCCACAGTATAAATATTACCAGATTGATCAGTCTTCATTCCATGACCTTCAGACTGCCAGCCGGATCCAGGCCCAACAACAACGCCTGCCCATTGAAAATTTACCTGAGCTAAATTTGTTTGAAGAATACACAAAAAAACAAACAGACTAATAAAAATTTTTATTTTCATACTTATTCGTTTTAAACAATTAATTAATGTAACCAAAGGTATAATAATAATTTGAATTTCAAAGGGATTATCAGCACAGACCTACAAGGTCCTCATCACAATCAGCAAGACCTTGCAGGTCGCCAAAAAAATTACTTCAAAATATAAACCAATCCTTTATAATTATACTCGTTGTTTAAATTATCGGTAACACTAACGTGCCAAAAATATGCATCGTCCTGATCATATAAATTTTTTGTTTTTCCGTCCCAGCTATCATTCATATTATTTGTATGATAAATGCGCGTGCCCCATCGGTTAAAGATCTCAAACACATAGCCCCGCTCTATCCATCCTGTGCCCTTTGGCATAAACACATCGTTTTTACCATCGTTATTCGGCGAAAAACAATTGGGCACCCAAATATTAAATCCTTCTATCACACAAATATTTTTATCAACCGTATCGCGGCAATTATCGGCATTAATGGCAATCAACCTGAAAGGTACGCAACCGGTATCGGGAAAAGAATAATGTATTTTAGGTGTAGAGGCTAAAAAATTTCCGTTCACATACCATTGGTAAAGTGTTGCCGAATTTATTGGTTTAAATAAAACATCCTGATCGTTATCTAAGGTAATTAGCACAGGGTCGCTTGTAAAATTAGCATCCGGTTTTTTTAGCACATTAATTGCGCCGGTATAAGTAAAGCCGGCCTTACAATTGTTTGAATCGTTAACCGTTATGCGCAAATCGTACGAGCCCGATCTATCGTAACAATAATTTGTAATGCTGCCCTGTTGCTCAAAAGGTTTATCGCCATAATTCCAAATAATGTTTGTTGATTTAGGCGTTGTGTTTGTAAACTGAATGCAAAAGGGTTCGCAACCCGCAGTATCTGAAGTAAAAAAAGTTGGAATAACTACCGGAAATAAATTTATTGTAACTTCAATGATGGCGGTTGGCGATCCGCAAAAATCATTTACCGTTAAGGTGTATACAGGAACAACAATATTTTGCACAAAAATAGAAGGAGAAGTAAGGTTACCGGGAATCCAATTATAATTATACACTCCATCGCCCCCTGTAATTGTTGGGCTTATTTGCGCCGTTGTACCGGGGCAAATGCCCGAATTAGAAGAATTTAAATTTATGCTTATTGGCGGGTTTACATTTACGGTAACTGTAAATGGCGGAAGCGTACAATTATTAGCATCGTACACATTTAAACTGTAAACAGTAGTTGCCGAAGCGGTAATGGAAACAGTTTGCCCTACTAAACTTCCGGGATTCCAAATAAAGGTATGTGCCCCTACTCCGCCGGCTGCAGAGCCTTGCAGGGTAATGGTTTTGCCAATGCAAACCGGAGCAGGATTAGTTGCCGAATATGAAAACACCGGCGGCGTTGGAAAATTAATGGTAGTGGTGGCCGGACACCCAATGGCATCGATCACTTTAATATTTACCAAACCCGCGCATAAATTGCTAACAAGGCTGTTAGCCGTTGTGGGCGTACCTGAGGCGCTGTAGGTAATTGGCGAAATCCCATTTAAAACTGTTAGCTGAACCTTGCCCGTGCAATTACCAAAACAAAGTACAGGCGTAAAACTAACTATTGATACACTAACGGTGCTCAGGTTGCCGATAACAAACTTTACGGTATCCTTGCAGTTTGCAGCGTCGCTAACAATAGTGGTATAAGCACCGCTGGTTAAATTATTTAAAAAGTTATTGTTCGAAGAGCCAAATGTAACGGTTGAAAAAGTGTAAGGCGCGCTACCGCCACTCATATTCAATGTAAATGCGCCATCGCTGGCACTGCAGTTTTCGGGAACAGTGATCACATTCGCTGTCATGCTATTCAATGGCGTAACAGCAATAACAGATTTTGTGATGCATGAATTTCCATCTTTAAAAGTAACGGTATAATTGCCCACACCAATATTATTGATGCTTGATGTATTTGCGCCGCCCGGTGCCCAGGTATAAGAGTAAGCTAAAGGTGCGCCAGAAATGGTTGTGGTTACAGCCCCGTTCAACGTACCAATACAAGATGGCTTTGTAATTGTGTTTGCAATAGTTGGCCCTGCAGGAGAAATGATTGTAATGGTATTTGTTTTTAAACAATTGGCTGCGTCTTTTGTAATTAGGGTTGCAATACCTGCGGCAACATTATTTGCAATATTTCCGGCAACGGGGGTTCCGTTTACAGTATAGGTAAATGGCGGAGTTCCTCCATTGGTATTTATAACGGTTGACAGAGTGCCGTTGGGACAAGGCGTTACTGTATTAGCAAACGAGGAGGCCATAGGCGCCGGCTCGGTTACTTGCACTGTATTTGCAAGCGTGCAACCCTGACTATCTTTTATAGTTACAGTGTAAGTACCCGCCGGAAGATTTATGGCAGTTTGCGAAAACGATCCATTTGACCAAGTGTAGGTAAATGGCGCAATGAATGGCCCGGTGACGGATGCGCCCATTGAACCGTTGTTGCCTCCGTTGCAAGAGACCATTACAGGGTTAATAAATTGAATGTTTGAAGGCGAAACCGGCGAAACAACCTGAAAAACCACAACATTGGTACATCCGGGCACTGCGCTGGTCATAAAAACGCTGTACGTACCAACGGGAATCGGATTAAATGTACCTGTGTTTGAAGGAGCAACAGCTGTACAAAATGTAGCGTTGGTTACCGTGTTTACAATTGTGAAAGTAACCGGAAAAGTATTTCCGTTAATAGTATAATTACCAACCGAAAGATTGGTTACGCAATTATAACTTCCACTGCTAAAGAATACAAACCAAGCGTTACATTGAGATTTGACACTCGTTGAAAAACAAATAAAAATTAAAAGTAAAAAAAAAGTATTTCGTATTTTTTTCAAGCTTATTTTATCTTAAAAATAATACTTAAAGATACAAAACGGATTTGAATTTAATAAGTGGTTGTTTTAAGGGAATAAGTGGTTTGTTTGTGAGCGAATTTAGACAAGTAACGACTTCAAAAAAATATATTTCGCCAAATTTATTTCAAGTTTTGGGCGCCCCCGCCTTCATCAATATTTCGGCGGGCGGGCCACTGCGGGCTTCGCTTCCTGCCTACCAGCAAGGCAGGCGCTACGGTTTTTTGGCTCGCCAGAAAAAGGCGGCAGATTTTTGCTACCAGAAATTCAGCCAAATGCCGCGCCCGCGATTGAACGGAAAGCCCCCGCAAGGATTTTGTGTTGGGTTGCTTAGGCGAGGAGGCGACCGTAGGAAGCCACCGCAGCCTTAGCAACACAGCAAAATACCGCGGGGCTTGAAGTGAAAGCGCGATAAGGCGCCCAAATAAAATAAATTTTTATGATACTTTATGAGGGACGATTAAGTACTCCTACATACATTAAAATTATCCTGAATTTTTTTTGATTCGAAGCTTCAGTCCCTTCTACAAACAATAAACAAAACTAAAAATACTAGAGTTTCCGGGGAAGGCCATTTTTGAGAAAGAATAAGATACGCCCAAACGTTTTATTTTTAAACCAAAACCAAAACTTAAACCGTTTGCCCCTCGCCTATCCGGCAAGATCATTTCGCGTTGACGGCGGTAATTATAGGCTATGCGCAAACAAAAGTTTTTAGTCACCACAATTTCGGTTCCTAACGTTATATGGCGCATAAAATTATCCAATCCGCTGCCGAATCGTTTTGAGAATTTTTGAAATTTTGTAGAATCGTGTTTTGTTTCGGTACTGCCGAAAGGGCTTGATTTACCTGCGGTATCAACCGGACTTACATATTTCAGATTCCATTTTGTTAACTGGTCGTAAATTCCAATAAGGCGAAAGGGTGCTTTAGAAACCTTATA
The DNA here is from genome assembly GCA_025360565.1 of Bacteroidota bacterium. Classification (GTDB taxonomy): domain Bacteria; phylum Bacteroidota; class Bacteroidia; order B-17B0; family Aurantibacillaceae; genus Aurantibacillus. The sequence continues at coordinate 9,266 of JANYBY010000063.1, read as the reverse complement.
TGCAAATCCAAACTGAACGTTTTGCGGAAGAGGTTCGTTTTTTCCCAAAGTGTTAGAATACGCTTTCCAAATAAAACCTACATTTTTTGCAAGAATGCTCATTGAAAAATTCTTTTTATGATACGTTACTCCAAAATCAATTGCGGTGCCAAAGGATCTATAAATGTCGTATTGAGAAATAATGGTTTTTAGTGCGGCGCCAATTTGAAAAGAAGAATCCTCGAAGGGTTTTGCATAATTTAAACTGATGCAATAATCGTTCGCCTTAAAATTATTGGTTTTTTGTCCGAACTCATCGTAGCCCACCATTTTGCCATAATTAAAAAACTGAATTCCGCCTCCAACTGTCCCGTATTTTTTCAGATCATGTGCATATCCCAAATAGCCAAAATTAAGATCGCCTACGTAATTGCAATAATTAAGAGCAACTTGTTTGCTCATGGACGCGTTTAAGGCCGAAGGATTGCTGTAAACAAGATTAATATCATCGCCATAAACACCCATGCTGCTTCCGCCAAGCGCTGCAGCCCTTGCTGTCATTGGAATATCGAGAAAACGGTATGATTTTGTGCCACCAATTTGCGCCGTGGCAAATACGGATAAATAAAGTAAAATTATGAGGATTCCGTTTTTCAACTTATTTAAAACGTAAAGCAAAGGGTTTTATTGTGGTAAATTTAAGCAAAAAGCCATTTATTTTACCAATACTTATTCAGGGAAACAAGAGGCACGACCAATCCGTCAAGACGGAGAAGCAAGACCTAAACGCTTAAAAAATCTCAACTTCCTGAAAATATTAATCTCCGTGTTTTCTTTGTGCTCTCCGTTCCCGATAGCTATCGGGATCCGTGGTTAGTTAGGCTAGAGTTTCTACAAACTCATCAGATCCTTTAATTTAACTGCTTGCCGGCGCGAGATCTCGATCTCTTTACCATCTTTTAATTTAACATTTAAACCGCCGTTGAACCATTGTTCCACACTCAAAATAAAATTTAAATTAATGATGTGCTTGCGACTTGCTCTAAAAAATTCTTTTTCGTTTAAGCGTGTTTCCAAACTATTTAAACTCCGTAAGATCAGAGGGCGAGAATTATCGAAATAGATCCTTACGTAATTGCCTTCCGACTCAAACAAGCGGATATCATTTAGTTTTACGAACCAGCATTTTTCTCCATCCTTTACAAAAACCATATCGCGAATTGTAAGCGGCGAATTATTTTCGGTTTTTGTACTTGATTCTTTTATCGATAATTTTTTAATTGTTTCGGCCAAACGTTGTGGCTGTACGGGTTTTAAAAGATAATCGAACGCGTTCAATTCAAACGCTTTTATGGCGTGTTCATCGTAGGCGGTAACAAAAACAACATCTACCGAGGCCGAAATTTCTTCCACTAATTCCAATCCCGTTTTTCCGGGCATTTGAATATCGCAAAAAATAACATCGGGTTTTAATTCCGCAATTTTTTCTGCCGCTTGTATGGCATCCGAACATTCGGCAATCACTTCTACCTCTTTGTACTGTGCCAAAAGGTTTTTTAATTCTTGCCGCGCCAAGCGCTCATCGTCAATTATTATTGCTTTCATGTGCTTATATTTCTTGTTTAATGTTTCGATATTCCATGTTTCGTATTTCGTATTTTCGAGACCTTCCCTAAAACAGTCATTTCATTTCAAAGGTATATTAATATCAACAACTACCAATTCGTTTACGGTACTGATAAAAATTTGTCCGGCTGCACCATACAAAAGTTCTAAACGCTGAATAGAATTCTTAAAACCTACACCGGTTAATGGCGTTTCGTTATTAATTTTTCCCGTGTTGGATACTTTTATTTTTAGCACATTACCCAACTTAAAAGCTTCAATAATAATTTTTCCGTTTCCGGGAAGCTTTGAGATGCCGTGTTTAATGGCGTTTTCAACTTGTGATTGAATAATGAATGGTGGAATCTGGCAGCTTGTTACCTCTTTATCAATTTTAAATTCGTAACTTAATCGTTCTTCATACCGAATTTTTTCAAGGTTTAAATAATCTTTTACAAGATCTATTTCGTCCGATAACAAGATCACTTTATTTTTGTTCATTTGCAAAGTGTTACGCAAAATTCCTGAAAGCTGAGTAATTGCTTCTTTGGCTTTTACGGGATCTTCGTCAACCAATGCTCTGATACTATTCATACTATTGAACATAAAATGCGGATTGAGCTGGGCTTTTAAACTGCTTAACTCAGAGTCCTTACTGGCTGCGAGATAACGAAGCGAATTGATCTCGGTGCGCTTATAATTTTGAAAATATTTAAACCCGAAATAGAAAATATTCCACAAATAAAAAGGAACGCTGTAGTTAATGACCATTTCTGAAACATATACAAAAGATAAATGCATTCGTATTCCAACTAAAACATCCAAGCAAGCGGTAAGAAAAAAATATATTACAGCCAACATCAAACTAAAAACAACAACCACCATAATTTGAATGGGTATTTTAAGTGCGATAATATTTAAACGAACAATTATTGATCGGTACAAATGAGTGATCCCAATACCAAGGGGTAATGACAGAAAATAAATCAAATAATCTTTATTATTGAGATTCTGTTTTAGTCCGAAAAAAATAAGGTTAATAAGAACGTAAAGCGACCATCCAAAAATTTGGCAGTACCAATAAATATTTGATTTTTTATTCAATTTACTTTTTACCGCAAAGACGCAAAGGCAGGCGCAAAGGCCGCGAAGGTTTTGGATCTACTATTTATAAAATAACCATTTGCCTATCTCGCGCCACGATGTTTTTTTGCCGTACATTAAAATACCTGTGCGGTAAATTTTTGCCGCCATCCAGGTGGTTAAGCCAAATGAAATATATAAAATAACCAGCGAAGTAAGCACTTCCCAAGTTGGTACACCCAGCGGAATACGCGCCATCATTACAATTGGCGAGGTGAATGGAATAAATGAGCCAATAATGACCGAATTAGATTCGGGACTGATCATAATTTTAATGGCGAGAAAATAACCGATCATGAGCGGCACCATTACCGGAAACATAAATTGCTGTGAATCCGCCTCAGAATCCACAGCGCTGCCAATTGCGGCCAGCAAGGAGCTGTAAAAAAGATAGCCGCCAATAAAAAAAAGTACAAAATATAAACCAACCTCAAAGAGGTTGATCTTATTTAATTTATCAATAACATCAAACATTTTTTTATTGTCGTGAAAAGAATCGTCTATAGCCAGGTTAGCCGCGCCGGCATTACTGCCCAGCTTATTTACAATTTGTTTCTGGTTATCGAATTTTGTTTTTAAATTATTAATATCCTTTAAAAATATGCCCGACAAAACAATACCAAGAACCGATGATATAATTACTGTTACCGTAAATTGGGCTATTCCTACAATGGCAATGCCTATGATCTTACCGATCATTAATTCAAAAGGTTTTACTGAGGAAACGATCACTTCAACAATACGATTGGTTTTTTCTTCCATCACACTCCTGAACACCATCATGCCATAAATTAAAATAAACATCATCATGAGCAAACCCATTCCAAACGAAAAAAACTGGATCTCGTCCGAATTTTTTACACTCCCGTTCTCATCCACTTTTGTCATGGTAATTTGCATTGGCTGATGTGCATTGGCAATTACAACAGGATCAATATTATTCGCTTTTAATTTTTGTTCATAGAAGATCCGCTCCAATTCGTTTTTAATATAAGTTTGGAAAGCGAGTCCGGGATTTTTCTTGTAAAACAGCCTTGCCGTTGGAATGATGGTTCCCTCTGCCCCGCCGAGTATATAGAGTATTGAAGTATAATCTGACTTTTGAAATTTTTCCTGGGCAGTTTCAATTTTATCGTTTGTAAATGTGAGTGAAATAAAATCGTTGCCCCTTAAAATTTGTTCAAACATGTGCGTATTATCTATCACCAGTACCTTTTGATCAATTTTTTCCGGCATGGCCGTCCAAAAGATCATAGCCATGGCCCCGATCATAATTAAGGGCGTTAAAAAAGTCATAATAATAAACGTTTTGTTAGTTATTTTCGACTTGATCTCGCGACCTACTATTAATCCGATCTTACTCATTCTGTATAATTACTTTTTGTGCCTACAACATTATTTCCTTCGTTCACCTTCGAAATAAAAATATCGTTCATGCTCGGTATTATTTCGTTCAAGGAATGGATTTCGCAAGTTGGTAAAACCGCTTGCAGCAATTGGGTTACCGAAGTATTGTTCAATAATTTTAAGATGACGGTATTGATTCCGTCCTCTGTACTTTTTTCAAGGATCTCGCCTCCCGCCCACATAGCATTGGTAAAGCCCATTAAATTTCCTTTAAACGCGATCTTATAGGTATTTGTTCTGAATGCCTGGCGAATATCTTTTACTTTCCCGTCCAATATTTTTTCTGATTTATTTAAGAGCGCAATATTATCACACAGCTCTTCAACACTACCCATGTTGTGCGTTGAAAAAATTACTGTGGCCCCTTTTTGTCTAAGATCTAAGATCTCGTTCTTGATCAATTGCGCGTTGATGGGATCAAAACCGCTGAAGGGTTCATCCAATATTAATAATTCCGGTTCGTGAATAACAGTTACAATGAACTGAACTTTTTGCTGCATGCCTTTGCTTAACTCTTCGATCTTTTTTTTCCACCAGGTTTGCATTTCAAATTTTTCAAACCAAATCAAGGCCCTCTTTTTTGCTTCGGCTTTTTTTAACCCTTTTAATTGGGCTAAATATAAAACCTGTTCGCCTACAGGCATTTTTTTATATAAACCGCGTTCTTCTGGTAAATACCCAATTTGCGAAATATGTTTTTGAACTAATTTTTCGCCTTTAAAAATAACTTCCCCGGTATCGGGACCGGTAATTTGATTGATGATACGTATTAAAGAAGTTTTACCGGCACCGTTAGGGCCTAATAAACCAAAGACTGATTTTTCGGGAATGTTTATTGAAACGTTGTTTAACGCAACGTGATCGCTGTATTTTTTTGTAACATTATTTATCTGAAGGATGTCTGCCATTCACGGTAAAATTACGAAATAATTTTGGTTCTTATTGCTGGGTATCGCTGTCCACATCGCTCACTCCGCCGCTCACGGTAAACTTCATTACATCCGACGCATCTGCCTCTAAAGGTTTAATATTTGCCGTTGGTACAATAATTAATCGGCCGGACAAAGAATAAGACATGGGAATATAAACGGCCACTTTATCTTTTATGTTTAAATGCGTAAGATCTTCGCCGGTAACAAAACCAATTTCTTCGATATTTGCATTGGGATTTGTAAGAACCAAAACCGGTTTATTGAAACGTTTTTTATTTCCCATAAAAGCATTTGTAAAATCTTTAACGGGAGAATAAATGTGGCGGATAAACGGTGCATGCTCTAATTTATCTTCTATAAAAGAAAAAAATTGTTTAAACACAAATGAAGAAGCAAGGATGCCGAGGATGGCAATGAAGCCAACGGTTACAATTAAACCCAAAGCGGTATTTAAAAGGGCGTTAGTGCTAAATCCGACAAAAGCGAACAGCCCTTCAAAAAAATCGAAGAGTTTCATTAAAACGGCGAGCGTAATAATTAAGGGAATAAATAAAATTAATCCTTGGATAAAATATTTTAGAAATTTTTTCATATAACTTATGGCTTGTCATTCCGAAGAAGGAGGAATCTTTTCTCGATGTAATAGATCCCTCGTTCCTCGGGATGACGGTGTTGTTTTTTTTCTAGGTCATGTCTCTCTTTAGTCTTGCCTCTTGTTTCTCTTTATTGGTCTCTCCCGATAGCTATCGGGATCCGCTCGACCTGACGGTGTTTTATTTTTTCTCCGTGTTTCTCTTTTTCTCGGTGTCTCCGTGGTTAGTTATTGAACCAATTTCATTTCTTTTAATAAATAACCTGCGCCGGCGTATTTATCAATTACCCATAATGTAAAACGTACATCCAAAATAATATTCCTGCAAAAACTGCCGTTGTACATAATATCACTCATGGTGCCTTCCCAATTCCTGTCAAAATTTGTTCCTATCAATTCTCCCTTTGCGTTTAAAACGGGACTACCGCTGTTTCCGCCGGTAGTATGATTACTTCCCGTGAAAGCAATGTGCAATTTTCCTTCTTTATCGGCATAAGGGCCAAAATCTTTTTTCTCGTACAACTCAAGCAATCTTGGTTTTACATAATAATCGCGAATGCCCGATCTATTCTTTTCAACCAATCCGTCAATGGTAGTGTAATGCAAATATTCCATGCCATCGCGCGGTGCATAATCGGCTACTTTACCAAACGAAACACGCATGGTTCCATTGGCATCGGGATAGAATTTTTTATCTTTTACATTGTCGCGTAAAGCTTTCATGTATTCTTTTTCGAGATCGTTTATTTGTAATTCAAAATAACTGATTTGAGGTATAACGGCCTTTTGGTAATAATTTACAATGGATATGGTTAATAAATAAAGTGGATCGTGTTCGTAAACCGCGCTATTCTTTTCCAGATCAGCATACATTTTTTTTGCTTTATCATTATCCACATAACTTGAATTTGCGTAAAGAAAATCTGTGAGTGCCTGCATGTTTCCTTTGTAAGCTGTTATCAGCGAATCTAAATAAAAAGGGCGCAGAGCCTTATCTACCTCTTTATTATAAACTTCTAACATAGCCACGCATAATTTTTTATCGGTTTCCTTATTAAAATTTTTAAACGGTACTGCCGGCAGCGCATCTTTTAATCTAATGTCAAATTTATTTTCTTTTCCGTTTTGTTTCTTTTTTAATTCAGCGAAAAGAGATTGAGCGGGCGCGATCATTCTAAAAGCATCTACACCCATTAAACATTCGGTATAATAATCATATTCTCTGCTTAATGGTTTGTAGTCTTGATACAATTTTTTAAACTGGGCAAACAAATTGGTGTATTTTTCTTTTTTAACAGGATCGGATGAAATTAGTTTTAAAAAGTTTTGTTCCGCTTCCTGTTTCTTTTCAACAGCGTTCGATTTTTTCAGTCCCTGCATTTCGCCGCTCCATTTTTTATAATAGTTGGCAACGCCCGCGTATCTGTTAGCATACATTAAACGGATGGTATCATTTTTTTTCATGTCCTCCGACATAATTGCCAAACGTTTTTCGCGCAAATTAACGCGAACAGGATCCTGATCATTCATTAACAGCTCAACGGCATACGAGGTTAAATATTCCTGTGTTCTTCCCGGAAAACCGTAAACCATCGTAAAATCTCCCTTCTCTACCCCTTTTGTTGAAATTGGAAATGAATAGGCCGGTTTGTAAGGAACGTTTTCATTATTGTGTTCGGTTGGTTTATTTTCTTTGTTCGCATAAATTCTGAACATGCTAAAATCCGCATTGTGCCTTGGCCACACCCAATTATCGGTTTCGCCACCAAATTTACCAATACTTTCGGGAGGTGCGCCAACTAAACGAATATCTTTAAAAGTTTCAACGGTAAATAAATAATATTCATTGCCATAAAAAAACGGGCGAATAAATGTTTGGTACGAATTTCCTTCTTTTGCTTTTGTTTCGCGGATCTTAATATTGGATTGAATAGCCGAATCTTTCTGGATATCAGAAAAACCGGGCTTAAGATCTTTGAGAATATCTGAAGTTACATCATCAATGCGCTTAATAAAAGTAACACTTAAACCCGGACAAAATAATTCTTCTTTTTGGTTCATTGCCCAATAACCATCTTTTAAATAATCTTTATCAACTGAGCTTAATGATGCGATTGAAGCGTAACCGCAATGATGATTGGTTAAAATTAAACCGTTAAAAGAAATTACCTCAGAGCTGCAGCCCCCGCCAAATATGGCAACCGCATCTTTCATACTCGCTTTATTTATGCTGTAAATTTGTTCGGCAGTTAATTTAAAGCCGTTTTTTTTCATATCGTTAATATTTAAAGCGGCAATTAACTGCGGCATCCACATGCCTTCATCGGCTTTGGCAAGCAAGGATAAAAAGGTTATGGTGATTATTATTTTGTTTTTCATTTTTTTTTCGTTCAAACCTGACAGGTTCATAAAACCTGTCAGGTTTATGCTGGTTATTTAATCATCCCGGCCATTTTCATCGCATCCAATCTTATTGCACTATCCAAAGATATTCTATTTTCGTTTGATCGGGTGGTAGATTTTTTTAAGAATAAAGGGTTATTCCTGATCTCTTTGGCGTAATACTGAATTTGTTTATTTTTTTCGTTGCGGGCATAATAGGTTTGAGGCGATGTGTAAAGTTCATACGCATCGTAAATAAAATTATTGCCAAACATGGGCAAATTTCCGTCGGAATACAAAAGCATAATAACCTGATTGCTTTCAATTTCCTTTTTCAGGTCCAATTCCCACACTTCAACTTTTGCGTGAGATTCTGAATGAACAACCCTATTATAATAGTACCAAAAATGGCCGTGCCCAAAAACTCTTTCTGGTACGCCTAAATAAACAGGGCCATACCAATAGCTGTCACCAATTGTTAGTACCCGTTTAGAATTTTTTATACTGTCATTCTCAAATAAAACTTCGGGATAAGCCAAACTCATGTTCTGATCCGGATTTGAATTTAAATTCATGCTTTTTAAAACATCGGCATCGCGGCTGCGGGCCGAATCAACCACATCAATTTTATTCCAGGTAATAGAAGGTAGATCGCAATTGTGCAATTTTTCTATGTATTTAATAATGGTATCGCAGGCAATACATTCGCCATAATAACTCCAATGGTGACCAAATTTTGGGAACAAAGGATATTTTGTAGTTGATTTTAATTGATTGAAATAAGTGTAGAGGTCCAAATAATTTACACCCGCTTGTTTGCTGTTGCTAACAAATAAATTGTGATTGGTATTTTTAATGGGATGCACATATTTATTTTCAACAAACTCTTTACAATATTCGCCTTTGCCGGGCGCATAAACAAATAACAGATCAATGCCTTTTTTCTTTAAGGTATCCTGCACCACTTTCGCTTTTTGTAAAAGTATTTTTACTTTTTCTTCGCTTATAAGATCATCGCCAAAGGCGGCAAAAATATAGTGCTCGCTAAAAATATAATCTTCTTTGCCAACCACAAAACCATTTACTCTTATTTGGTTATAGGCTTTGTAATAAAACTGGTTATTGAGTCTTACCATCTTTTCCTTCATGGACCAATGATCATTGTTATAATCTTCTGTTTCGGATTGGAAGGTTCCGTTAAACCAATTTTGCGCAGAGAATTTTGG
>JANYBY010000021.1 GCA_025360565.1 Bacteroidota bacterium | reverse complement strand
GAAAACCTTTATGTCCAAAGCAAACACCCTAAAAATATTCGCACTATTCTGTTTTGTTCCGAACATTTTTTTGGCGCAGCCCGTTGTAAAAGACGATTTTGATAAATACGGCGTTTCGGGAAGTTTGGTTTACACCGACCTGAAAGAGGCATTGGCGGTTGAACGGTTTGTGTATAAACTGGATCTTAAATATAAAAAACTGGAGCCGAAACTTTACGAAAAAATTCACAAGTTAGTGGATGTGCAAGCCCTGAGGCTCAGCGGTAATGAGGTAAGCGAGTTTCCCAAGAATTTTGACGCGCTGTTTAATTTGGTTTATTTAACATCCTACAACAACAAATTCTCAAGCTTTCCGCCAAACTTAAAACCATTCTCCAATTTAAGTTACCTCGAACTTCAGAACACAAAAATTGACAGTATTCCGGCGCAAATTGCGTATTTAAATAAACTCAAGGTTTTTAAATTTGGTAATACCGACGATACTTTAAAACTGCCTAATACTTTACACTTTTTAAAAAATTTGCAGGATGTGAGCTTTGAAAATTGTGTAATGGACAGTTTTCCGAAAGCACTTTTTAAAATTCCGCAACTTAATTTTCTTTATCTCTCCAACACAAACACTTATTTTTTGAGTAAACATTTTGAGCGTTTGCAAAACCTAGAAGTACTTATCATAGAAAATAATCCGATCACACAAATTCCCTTCGAAATTTATAAATCATTTAAACTCCGTTTTATTTCATTGAGAGGAAATAAAATTCGAAAGCTTCCCGATAGTATTTCGCAATTAGAGAATTTAACGCTGCTTGACCTGCGAGGCAATCCGATGGATCCGGAAGAAATTGAGAAACTAAAAGCTTTATTACCCGGCTGTGAAATTAAATTTTAAGTGTTTGTCTATAGTGTCCGATTTCTTCGTTACTCTCGCAAAAAAATTACTCATTTACCAATGTAAATTGCGCATTTTTTTGCTTCGAGTGCCTCAAACTCGAACACTCTAAATCAAACACAATGAGAATAAAACTAACAGTTAAATTTTTGAAAGCCTCGTAAAATAGAATTTTTTGAACTGTCTTTTGAAAGTCGAATACTCTGAAACAAACACTGACTGTAAGAATTAGATTTTGATGCGTTGCCCTAACCTTAAAACGGTGGTTGGTTTTAAACCATTCTTTTTACAAAGCGAATTAACCGTAGTGCCGTGACGCAAAGCAATTTTACCCAAATTATCACCCTGACGTATAAAGTAAACACCGCCCTTTGCCAATTTACCTGCGTTCTTATCCACCCTCGATAATCCAACATCCCTGCGGTGACGGTGATGCAAAGCTCGTAGATCATACTTGGTTTCAACATCCGATTTTCTTAAGGTAAATGTATTGCACTTTAATTCGCCTTTAGTATAATCTACAAAATCTTCTGTATCCAAAGCCTGACCTAAATAACGCATTTCAAAATGTAAATGGCTGCCGAAGGAGCGGCCGGTGTTTCCGCCCAATCCTAAAATAGCGCCTGACGAAACTTTTTGTCCCGCCTCCACCAAAATTTTTGAAAGGTGACCGTAAACGGTTTCCAAGCCATTGTTGTGGCGCACAATAACGCAGTTACCGTAACCATAATAATATTTTGCCATGCGCACCATCCCGTCAAACGAAGCAACTACTTGATCTCCGGTTTGCAAACCAATATCGGTGCCATAATGCGGCCTGTATCTTCTCCATCCAAATTCACTGGTAATACCTCCTTTAAAAGGCATCGAAAAACCTCCATCGCCCTCATTGGTAAGGGTTATGGTTACACTATCACCCACAAAACAATCGTAAAAATTGTAAGGATGCGCCGAAACAGTATCCCAAGTGGCATAAAGATCGTGGCTCGGAAAAAGCAATTGGGTGGTATCCGGGTTTTCGGTTAAATTTTCTTCGTTTAAAACAAACTTGGTGGTATCGTCGCGTTTAGCTCTGGCTTTTTTGTCGTCTCCGGTGCCTTTATTTTTATCATCCCCCTTAAAAAATGGGGTGGCGTTTACGTGAATAAACGCAATGCAAGTAATTGATAATATGTAAATTAGCTTCTTCACTTTTAATGGCTTTGCAAAGATGGTCTTTTTTTAAAATAAAGCAAGTTATTAGGTAACTAAAAGCATTCAATTTATTAACATTTAACAATTTTAACGCATATTATTTATAAAAACTGCGATTATTACAAGATTTAACGTAATTATTTTCAATTGGTTACAAAAAAAGAAGTCTTATTTATCAACTAAAACTCAAAAAACAGGCTTTTTTTCGGATTTATAACTTTTGAGCTTTTTGTTACCCCGTTCACATCACAGTTTACAATGTTGATCTGGGACTTTAAAAAATCGAAAAGCAGGGTATTTTCAACCTCCAGTTTTTTGGGGGCAGCTAAGTTTTTTGATTCAAGATATACCCAAACGGCTTCTTCCTCATTTTCGAAACCTATCAAATTAAAAGTTAAAGTTTTTCCATCGGCTTTTACCAAAAATCGTTTTTGAATATAATCCAATAATAATTTGTTAATGGCTTCTTTATCTTTTCCGTTTATAAGATCAACCGGCTGCTTGTATATTTTTTTTAGCGCATCCTCAATATCATTTGTAAAAAGTTTAACCGATGCTTGCAACGTTTGAGATTTTGCATTGTAAGTTAATTCGGCAACGCTTAAATAAAAGGGGTGTTTGTTTTTAAAAGAAAGAAAAATGAAAGCCAATAAAAAAAGTTTCGCCAATTTAGCACCCGTAATATTTAAATTTATAGTCATTTATTTTACGAAGATACTAAAATGAACGATTTCACATTATGGTTCACAACCGGCATTGAACATATAACCGATTTAAACGGTTACGATCATATTTTATTTGTTACACTGCTTGTTATTTCATATCCAATAAAAGATTGGAAAAAATTACTGTTGCTTGTAACCGGTTTTACGATCGGGCATTCTATTTCTTTAGCTTTAAGCGTTACTAATTTTATTAAGGCTCCACAAAACGTTATTGAGGTTTTAATTGTGGCAACTATTTTTATCACCGCCATTTACCACGCAATAAATTTTCGACAAAGCGGTGAAAAAAAGCCATGGATGATTCTTGCTCTTATCACCCTTTTTGGGGGAATTCACGGTTTGGGTTTTTCATACCTGTTGCACTCAATGTTAGGCCACGAGCAGAGTCTGGCGCTTCCGCTGCTTTATTTCAACTTAGGGTTAGAGGTTGGGCAACTCATCATCGTTGCAATTGTTTTGGTTTTTTCGTTACTTTTAACCTCAGTTTTTAAATGCCCGTTTAAAATTTACAAACTCTCTTTATCATGCATCATTGCTTTAATAACTTTAAAAATGTTCGTGGAACGTTTGCCGCAATTATTTTAATTTTTTGTTCGTTCTTTTATTCCGCGCAAAATATTCAAAACAATCCTCTCTCTAATCACGGAAATAAATTTGAACAGCTTGGTACTATTTTACCAACGCCAAATGAATTCAGATCTGCTTCTGGTGCACCGGG
>JANYBY010000347.1 GCA_025360565.1 Bacteroidota bacterium | reverse complement strand
AACCGAAAACAATTGTTGGACTTTTAAAAGAACCGGTTACATATCTTGTATTATAATTATAGGTGCTGGCCATTCCATAAGCTACATCATCGAGCGCACCGCCCGCGCTTTTGCTAGAATACCACGAATCGGGTTGAGCGTAAATTGAATTTGCCGAAAAACAAATCGCGAGAATAAAAAAATAAATTTTTTGCATGTTATTTAATTAATGTATTTCAAATATAATTAAAAAACAATAAAAATTTATATCAATCGTAACTACTTATGCCGTTCAATAGTTTAATATCTTCCGAAGTTAAGTTTACATGAGTGCCTTTTATTAAAGCGTTTAATTGTTCCATGCTAGTGGCGCTGGCTATTGGTGCGGTAACCGATGGTCTGGCAATAAGCCATGCAAGGGCAATTGATGATTGTGGCACTTTATATTTGTTTGAAAGTTCATCTAACCCTTTTAAAATAGCGTAACCCCTTTTATTTAAATACACTTTAACTCTTGCGCCTCGCACACTTTTTGAAAGGTCGGCCTCTGAACGGTACTTACCGGATAAAAAACCGGCGCACAAAGAAAAATAAGTTATTACTCCTAAATTATTTTCTACACAAATAGGTTCTAATTTTTTTTCAAATTCTTCCCGGTCATATAAATTATACAATGGCTGAAAGCAAGTATATAGCGGAAGATCTAATTTTTTACTTGTTTGCAGTGCGGAATTTAAACGAGATGCATTAAAACTGGTGCAGCCCGCGTAACGCACTTTTCCTTCCTTAATTAATTGCGCATAAGCCTCCAAAGCTTCTTCAACCGGAGTGTCAAGATCATCTTTATGAGTTTGGTAAAGATCAATGTGATCGGTTTGCAATCTGCGCAAAGAATCTTCGACTGCTTTTAAGATATATTTTTTGGTAACATCTGTTTTGCCCTGGCCCATATCCATTCCCACTTTTGTGGCCAAAATAATTTTATCGCGGTTTCCTTTTTGTTTCATCCATTTACCGATAATGGTTTCCGATTCGCCGCCAATGCCGCTTTTCCAACGCGAATAAACATCGGCTGTATCAATAAAATTAAAACCGGCATCTGTAAATGCATTCAATATTTCGAATGATTTCTCTTCGTCAATGGTCCAGCCAAAAACATTGCCCCCAAAGCAAAGCGGACCTACCATTAAATCTGTGTTGCCTAATTTTCGTGTTTGCATTTCTTTTTCTTAAATTAATTAACCTCCATCTCAAACAAACTTAATACCGAACCACCGTAATGTTCCGGTTGACCTTCAATTTTTGTTAGATATTGCTGCCCTATATATTTAAACCCGCAATCAATATAATAATTCCTCAGGTTCGTGTTATTACCCCAGGTATCCATGCGCACAAATTTTTTATGATTTTTGCGTGCATGTTGCATTGCCCAATCTTTTATTATACCCATCATTTTTCTTCCCTTATATGTTGGGTTTATGGCAATACGGTGTAAGTACACTGCGGCATCCTTGTTTTTTTCTTCGCCCCAAATAACAGGATCGTTGTACATTACCGAAAGAATGCAGCTAATTGTTTCGCCGTCCATTATTTTCCAGTGACGTTTTTCAGTTATATCTTTTTCAATTAATTTTTTTTAAAATGTGGCCACAGCTCGAAACCTTTTTCGGTTTGATATTGAATGGCACAATTGTATAAATAAAAAATAAAATCAAGATCGGATAATGTACTATTTATGATCGTCATTTTTTTTCTTACTATTCCAATACAATATCGTACTTATACAAAAGCCCTATTACGCCTTCTTTCGAAAATTTTGTTTTCTTTAATTTATTCATTTCGGGATCTAAAGAATAATTGTAGGAAGAGTAGAAATTTGTTTTTTCCAAATTTGTATTTTTAAAAATAGCTCTTGTCATATCACATTTATCAAATAAAACATGTGTAAGATCGCTTTCCGAAAAATCGGTTTCCTGTAAGCTGCAATTTTTAAATTCGGTATTCTTAAGGTTCTTTTTAAAAAAAGAAACCAAATTCATCATGCAGTTTTCAAATTGAAGAGAAAACAACAGGTCGTTACAGCGTTCAAAATTTAATCCCAAGAGTTTGCAATCTTTAAATTTAATATCACGCAAAACGGTTTTTGCCATTTTTGCCATGCTTAAATTACAAGCCGTAAATTCGCATTCTGTAAAATTAATATTGGTTAAATCGGTGTTTGAAAAGTTGCAATTTAAAAATTTACAGTTTTCATAATCTCCCGTTGGAAATTTGCTTTCTGAAAAATCAATTTTTTCAAATAGTTTATCGGTGATATAATTTTTATTCATTGCTTGTCTAAATTATATTTCAAATTTCAATTATTTCGAATTCGATTGAGAAGCTAAAAAATCACCGTCAATTATCAGCAGTTTTACACCATTTGCGGAAAATGAACGGTGCGAACTTAATTCGTCAGAAACAACATAACTCATATTTTTAGTTAAGATAATTTTAGTGCCATCGGCAAGCTGCGTTTCAAATTCTCCTTCGATACAAAAAACAATATGGCCCTTTTGGCACCAATGGTCGGCCAGATACCCGGAGCCGTACTCTACAATACGAACCCTTAATCCGGGAAATTGCACAGTTTGCCAAAAGGAAGTGCCTTTTTCTCCTTTGTATTCTGTTTTAGCAATGGCTGACCAATCGATGGTTTGAAATGGAATTTTTGAACTCATATAATAAAGATACAAAATTTAAAAGTATCGAACCAATACAAAGTATTATCTGCCTATCCTTCTTTTTTCGTCTTCGCTGCTTTGGTTCTTACGTTGTTGCACTTTAATTTTTCCGAAATTATAACTCAGGCCAAAATTATACCGGCGTGTATCCATTGTTTCTTTCGTATAAAAATCAAGGTTCTGAAATTTAAATTTGTTGTAAAGGTTAAGTGTATAAAATATATCATTAGCGCTTAAATAAACATCGAGCTTGTTATTAAAGAATGATTTTTTTAAAGAGATATGCAATGCTCCTCTCGTTTGTGTATATGACACACCACCCAGCCAAGGCCCGTAACAAAACGCGCTTACTTCCAATTTTATATCTTTTGGCAGCGAAAACTGATTATTCATCCACCCGCCGTATGAAAAGCCGCTTGCTTTATACGGTAAATTATTCAGAGTGCCATCGTAATACATCAAGTGAAAGCTGGTATTAAATACAAGTCTCCATTTTTTTGTGATCTCTATATTGGTTGAGAAATTGTATGCAAACGTGTGCATGTATTTTAAATTTCCCTGTTTCCAAATGGTTTCTTTTGTAGAATCGTTCTGGTAAATATACCCGGTGAGGGCATTTTGAATTAAATTATAATTTACCGCGTTTGTAATAGTGCCTTTGTAAATATGCGATAAATTAAACGCGTTATTGTATTGCGGCATTAGGTAAGGATTACCCTGGCCCGACACCAGTATATTGCTGAAAAAAGCGCGGTAAGGGTTAAAGCTTGTGTAATTGGGCCGTTCAAGCCTTCGGTTATACGAGAACGAAAAATTGTGGTTGGCAGAGCTGTTATAATCAATACTCAATAAGGGGAACAAGCCAAAATACTCTCGATTGTATATGGTACCTTTTGTAACGCTTTGCGCCTTTATTATTGTATTCTCTGCTCTAACACCCAGGCTATACGATAATTTATTTTTCTCAGCCATTAGATTAAAATACCCTGCCTGTATTTGTTCATTGTAAACAAATTTATTGGTAAACATGGTATCGGTCTCGTAAACATTTGTTATTTGGTTTTGCCTTTGCAATTCAAAATCGCTGTACAGATCAGAGTACGAATATTTTACACCGGTTTCAATTGAAAATACTTTAGAAAGTTTTTTTTCAAGGTCGATCTTAGACGCTAATAAAGAAATACCCGCTGTATTCTTATTGGTATAAATAAAGGCGGGCTTAACATCGTTGCTGTTATTGTCTTTAAAATAATTTTCGTTATGCCCATCCACCGAACTATTATTATTGGTATAATCGGCCGCAAATTTTATTTTACCGCCAACTGTATCCAGCAAATGCTCAAAATTAATATTCGCATTATTCGAATTCCATTTATTGATCGTAAAAGAATGGTACGGCAGCAGATCGTAACCCTGGTCGTTATTTTTCAATTGTATTTGCCCTCTCCTGTCCACATCCGAATTGCCGGGACTGCCTTCGTATTTAAAGCCCAAAATATTTTTTTTATTAATGAACCAATCGCCACCAAAATAATACGAGTAAATATATTCAACCGTTTTATTCGCGTTTACCTGATACAAATGCGTGTTAACAGTATCGTGTTTTACATTTCTCTCTGAAGTATAATTGTAACGCGTGGGACTTTGATTTGCATTTAGCCCCGTAAAAATGGCCAACTTTTTGCCTTTGTAATTAAGCGAAGTGCCTGAACCAAAGCGCGTGTAAAATCCCTGCGATACATTGCCGTTCACACTTCCGCTAAAGCCTGTAATTTTTACACGTTTGGTTTTTATATTTATTAAACCTGCGCCGCCGGCCGCATCGTATTTTACAGGTGGAATTTTAAGCACTTCAATTTTATCAATGTTAGAGCCTTGCAAACTTTTTAAAAGTGCTATTAATTGTGAACCTGAAAGTTGCTGGATCCTATCATCTATCATCACCTTTACACCGGAGTTGCCACTAATAGAAATATTATCATTGTCCACCATTACACCCGGCAGACGCGACAACAGATCGTAAGCGCTGTTGCCGATGGCGAGCGGACTCCCATCAATATACACAATAATATTACCGCCTTTAAACTCAATTGTTTTTTTCTGTACGGACACCGACACTTCTTTTAAATTAATGCCTGCGGATGATAATTTAATTTCCGGTAATTCTAATTTGGTAGCACTGTCAACACTAAACGCGGAGGTGTAAAATTCTTTGTAGCCAATACAGGCCACTTTTACTTTATAATTTCCTTTTTTAATGTTGGTGAATTCAAAAACACCATTGTCATCATTGTTAACACCGCGGTAAATAGAACTGTCGGCCGCGTTTAGTAAAGCAATGGCTATATAAGGAACCGGCGCGTTGGTTGAATCGGCAACCCTGCCTTTAACGCTATTTTGCCCTTGCAATTGCACGGCAGCGAAAATAATTAATACAAAACAGCCGACGCGCATTTTTTAGAATTCCTAAAAATAGATAAACAAAGCAAGCGCTTTAAGCGTTTAACTTTTTTTGGATTTAACATTTGAGCTTTATAAGGGGGGAATTGGAATTGGTTACAGAAAATTTTTGAAGTTTACGGATTGCAAATTCTTATTGATTGCAGTTGTTTCGCAGGATTACATCCTGATGACTATCGGAACCTGAGTAGCAGTCGGATTGGCTTAGATTTTACGAGAAACTTTATATCCGATCCTTTTTCTTGAGTTTTGTTTTGGCTGTCGTTTTTCTTTCTTTTCTAAAAGTTCATCCAGGTATTGAAAAACTACTTCAATATTTTTTGTGTTATTCTCGGTTTTCTTTTTTATAACTTCTATCGCCAATCTTAATTCAGTATTATCCACAAACATTTGCCTTAAACGAGTAAAAATTCTTATAATCTGAATGTTTACATCAATGGCTTTTTCGCTGTTTAAAACACTTGAAAGCATAGCCACGCCTTGTTCGGTAAAGGCCATAGGCATGTATCTTGTGCCTCCCCAACTTGAGGTCGCAATTTGCGACCTCAAGATTTCGAACTCGTTTTCTAATAATTCAAACATAAAATCCTCCGGAAAACGCCTGACATTACGCTTAACAGCCTCCTTTAACCTTTTTGTTTCAACACCATAAAGTGCAGCTAGATCTCTATCCAGCATTACTTTTTGCACGCGGATAAAATAGATCTTATTCATCACGATCTCATCCGGAACCTCTAAACTATTTTCTTTCTTTGCCATAATGCAATAGCAAAAGTACGGGGTAAATTAAAAAACCCTTGCTACGGAATATAGCAAAGTGGAAAATAGTTTTTATCCACTGAGTGCATCCCGATAGCTATTTAGGCGTGCAGAGCCGGTTGGTTATAACAAATTTTAGTTAAATGGCACACATGTTTTGTTTATTGCCTCACTAAAGCGTTTTTTTTATTTCTTTCAGAATATGTGTAATTTTATTTTTTACAAGATCTATTTCTCTCAATACTTCTTCATCTTTAAATCTTATTACTTTAAATCCTGCGTTCTACAAATTTGTTCGACGGATCTTATCATTTGTAATTACATCTTCCAATAAATGCGTGTAACCATCCACTTCAATAATTAATTTTAAAGGCTTGCACATAAAATCTGCTATGTAGTCCTTCCTTAAAAAGCCACTTTTTTGCTTTGATTTAAAATTAATGCATAAAAGTAGCATAAGACCACATTTAATTGGCAGTTTAAAGAAGACGCTAACTTTCGTAGCATCTTCTT
>JANYBY010000315.1 GCA_025360565.1 Bacteroidota bacterium | reverse complement strand
CAGGGCCAGCATGAACCGATCATTACAGAAAACCTTTTTTATCAAGTTCAGGATATACTAAACCGGAAAAAAAGAAAAATCGCGCCAAGGGTTTATGTAATAGAAGAATTACCGTTAAGAGGCTTTTTAAAATGTCCGCGCTGCAAAAGAAATTTATCGGGAAGCGGATCAAAGGGAGGTAGTGGTATAATGCATTATTATTATCATTGTTCCGGCGGTTGCAAAGAAAGAATAAAAGCCCGACCGGTAAATGAATCATTTGTTGACTTTCTCGGCAAAATAAAATTCAAGGATGATGTTCAGAAATTATACCATGAAATTTTGAACGTGCTTTTTCATTCCAACTCTTCGGAAAAAAGTAAAACCCAAAATGAAATTCAGGAAGAAATAAATAAAAACAGGGAACGTTTAAATAACGCCCAACAAATGATGCTTGATGGGCAAGTATTGCCTGAAGATTATAAGGAAATAAAGAAACGTTACGAACCAATCATAGAAGGATTATTAAAACAACACCTTCACACAAACGCAATAGAAAGCGAACTGAAACGTTATCTGAAGAAAGGTATAATGATGCTCAAGAATATTTGCCAAGCCTTTGAGAACGCCGTTATTACGGAAAAACAGCGTATTATCCGTTCGGTCTTGAAAGAAAATATGGTGTTTCAGGAAAACGTAGTCCGAACGGAAAAATTAAATGTTTTGTTAGAGCTGATTTCCGTAATTGGCGGGGGACACAGGGGAAGTGAAAATGAAAAGGGGAATCGATTTGATTCCCCTTCCCATTTGGTGATCCCGGAGGGATTCAAACCCCCAACCTTCGCATCCGTAGTGCGATGCTCTATTCAGTTGAGCTACGGAACCTTAAAATTTTGAGGGTCAAATATACATTTTTTATTTAACTTGCATGCATATATTATGCAAAACATCATCGAAAAAGCTTGGGAAAACAGAGAATTATTAAAAGATAATTTAACCCTTAAAACAATTGAAGAAGTTATTGAGCAACTCGACAAAGGAAAACTGCGTGTGGCGCAGCCCAATGCCGACGGTACCTGGCAGGTAAACGACTGGGTAAAAAAAGCCGTTATACTTTATTTTCCGACCCGCAAAATGTCCACCATTGAAATTGGCCCTTTGGAATTTCACGATAAAATGGCTCTTAAAAAAGATTATGCCAAACTCGGCGTAAGGGTAGTGCCTCATGCCATTGCACGCTACGGCGCATATTTGGCAAATGGTGTAATTATGATGCCAAGCTATGTAAATATTGGCGCTTATGTTGATAGCGGTACTATGGTTGATACGTGGGCAACTGTTGGCAGCTGCGCACAAATTGGCAAAAATGTACACCTTAGCGGCGGTGTAGGCATTGGAGGCGTGTTAGAGCCCGTGCAGGCAGCACCGGTTATTATTGAGGACGATTGCTTTATCGGTTCGCGCTGTATTGTGGTTGAAGGAGTAAGAGTTTGCAAACAAGCTGTGCTTGGGGCAAACGTGGTTTTAACCATGAGTACAAAAATTATTGATGTTACCGGAGCTACACCAATAGAAACAAAAGGACTTGTGCCCGAACGTTCGGTAGTTATTCCGGGTAGCTATACAAAAACTTTTCCGGCAGGCGATTTTCAAGTGCCATGTGCTTTAATAATTGGTAAACGAAAAGAAAGCACCGATCTTAAAACATCCTTAAATAATGCTTTACGCGAACACAATGTAGCCGTTTAATTTCGTATTTCTTTAACCACATAGACCCATAGAAAAGATGAATAGTTTGACGCCGAAAGAAACACAAAGTTTTCTTCGTCTTTGACGAAGAAATTCTATATTTTACTTTTTTTAGTGAAAAATGAAACCTATGTTTCTATGTGGTTTAAAATTTAATTTTGAATAATGTAGCCGTATAATGATTATTGTTTTAAGCATATTTATTGTTCACTTTTTAGCGGATTTTGTTTTTCAATCCTCTAAAATGGCAACCGGCAAAAGCAAAAGTTTAAAATGGTTAAGCATTCATGTTGGGGTTTACGCCCTTGTTTCGCTCATAAGTTTTTATGTTATTTCTATTCATTTCAGCAATAATTTATACGCGTTTTACTGGTGGGGAATTAATGTGGCAATGCATTTTATGGTTGATTTTTTTACTTCAAAGATCACTTCAAAATATTGGGAAGAAAAAAATATGCGCTTCTTTTTTGTGATGATCGGCTTTGACCAGTTGTTACATAATGTATGTTTAATAAGTTCATTTTTGCTGATACAACACGTGTGTTTTTTTAAGTAATATATTTCTAAATTTTATTTGGGGCTTGCCTACGGCCCGGGCTGCGGAATTTATCCTGAGCCCGTCGATGGAGGCTTCTCCGCCAAGGCAGGCGCTCCGGCTTTTTTGTCCGCCGAAAAGGCGGAACAAAAAGAGCTGAACCTTAAGCATCCCTAAGCCACATTTCGGTAAATCATCAATTCCAAAATTGTAAATTTTTAATGCTGCGATTGCTCTTGTTTAGAAATAAAATGGAAATCGGCTATCAGTTTTAAAACAAATTCAAGTTGGTCTTCTTTTGAAAGGTCTGTATTATCAAGTACAACGGCATCTTCGGCTCTTGTTAAAGGGTTTTCTTTCCGAGTGCTGTCATCGTGATCGCGCTGTAATAAATTCTGTTTCACTTCTTCCAACGTAAAGTATTGTCCTTTGCTGCTTAGCTCATCCAGCCTGCGTTGCGCCCTAACGGTATTATCCGCGGTCATAAATAATTTTATTTCGGCCTTCGGAAAAACATTTGTGCCAATATCTCGTCCGTCCATTACCACGCCTTTCTTTTTCCCTAAATGACGCTGAATGCTGATCATTTTTTCGCGCACTTCTTTTATAGAACTTACTTTACTTACGTTTTCATTCACTTCCATTGTGCGAATCTCGCGATCCACATTTACTCCATTTAAAAATGTTTCGTTTGTTTTTGTGTGGTCGTCAAAATGAAAACTCAGCTCAATTTTATCGAGTGCAGCAATGAGTTCTTTTTCATTTACGTGGTGATCTTTATCAATCAGCTTATTTTGCAAACCATAAAGGGTAACAGACCGGTACATAGCACCCGTATCCACATAACTGTAATGCAGCTTATGGGCAAGCGCTTTAGCAAGTGTGCTTTTACCACAGCTGCTGTAACCGTCTATTGCAATTGTTATTTTTTGCATTTAAATCAGTTTTTAGATCCTGAACAAACAATAAAAATTTAGGTTGTTTGTTCAGGATAAACCGCACTAAGCCATCAGTTTAAAAATATTTCATCTGCCGGCTAAGTGCGGTTAAAATTACACAAACAATTTTATTTAGCGTAAAAAACAGATCATATTTTACTTTATTAAAAGTTATTAAACATACACTCTAATGCCTTTCTTTTATAATAACTTTAGCCTTTATTTTATTTTTATGATCAAAGCAGATGTACTTTTAGGATTGCAGTGGGGCGATGAAGGAAAGGGAAAGATTGTTGACGTTTTAACCCCAAAATACGATATTATAGCACGTTTTCAAGGCGGCCCAAACGCTGGGCATACACTTGAGTTTAACGGTATAAAACACGTTTTACACACTATACCCAGCGGTATTTTTCATCCTACAGCCATAAATATAGTTGGTAACGGTGTTGTTATTGACCCTGTTATTTTTAAGAAGGAAATTGACGCCCTTAAATCGCTTGGTGTTGATGTAAAATCCAAATTACTAATCAGTAAACGGGCGCACTTAATTTTACCTACTCATCGTTTGTTGGACGCGGCAAGCGAAGCCGCAAAAGGAAAAAATAAAATTGGTTCAACTTTAAAAGGAATTGGCCCTACTTACATGGATAAGACCGGACGTAACGGTTTGCGGATTGGCGACATTGAAACGGATGAGTTTAAAGAAAAATACGACGTCTTAGTTGAAAAACATAAACAGCTTTTATCATTTTTTCAATACGAATACAATTTGGCAGAATTAGAGCCAACATGGTTTGCGGCCATTGAAGAATTAAAGGATTTACAATTTGTAGAAAGCGAACATTATATAAATACTGCTTTGGTAAACGGTAAAAAAGTTTTGGCCGAAGGCGCTCAGGGAAGTTTATTGGATATTGATTTTGGATCGTACCCTTTTGTAACCAGCAGCAATACCATTTGTGCCGGAGCCTGCAACGGTTTGGGAATTGCGCCTAACCGAATTGGGAATGTGATCGGAATTTTTAAAGCCTATTGTACCCGCGTTGGCAGCGGCCCTTTTCCTACAGAGCTTGATAACGAAACCGGAGAAAAAATAAGGCAAATAGGCCGTGAGTTTGGAAGCACCACCGGAAGGCCGAGAAGAACAGGTTGGTTAGATATTCCCGCGCTTAAATACGCCATTATGATAAATGGTGTAACTGAACTAATGATGATGAAAGCCGATATTTTAAGTGAGTTTGAAAATATTGAAATTTGTACACACTACGATAATAAAGGCCAAGTAATTGATTATTTACCTTATAATATTGATCCGCATTATTTAAAACCCATCACCACCACCGTAAAAGGATGGAATAAAGATTTGACTGCGATCGACAGCAAATCGAAATTACCAAAAGAGTTAATGGATTACGTAAAGTTTATTGAGGATGCAACAGGAACGCCTATTACAATTGTTTCTGTTGGGCCGGATAGGAAGCAAACCATTATGATGAGATAAAATTCCTGCGAATTACGAATTGGTACGAATTTACAAATCAAGATTTACAATCTTACAATTTCGAATAGCAAACAACGATTCGTACATTCGTATTTGATTCGTATTCCGTAGATCATTCAAAGTACTCTTTCATTCTGTCAAAAAATCCTTTTTCCTTTTTATTCGGATTAGGTTCAAAATTTTTCGATTGCTTTAATTGTTCGATCATTTTTTTTTCATCGTTACTGATATTAGTTGGCGTGAATACACTTATCTCCACCAACAGATCGCCTCTGCCATAGGCATTTATATCGGGTAAACCTTTGCCTTTTAAACGTAATACTTTACCGCTTTGTGTGCCCGGATCTATTTTAATTTTTGCTTTGTTTTCAATCGTTGGAATTTCAACATTGGTACCCAAAGCTGCATCCGGAAAACTAATACTTAAAGAATAAATTAAATGATTGCCTTCGCGTTTTAAATCCTTGTGTTCTTCCTCTTCTATCACAATTAGCAGGTCGCCATTAATACCGCCGCGTGCAGCAGCGTTGCCTTTGCCACTCATGCTCAACTGCATACCATCGGCTACGCCCGCCGGAATATTAATATTTATAACTTCTTCCGCCCGTACAATTCCATCGCCGTGACAAGTGCCGCATTTATCTTTAATAATTCTTCCTTCGCCGCCACAAGCGCTACAAGCTGTTTGCGTTTGCATGGCACCTAAAATAGTTTGCTGTACACGCGTAACAACACCGCTTCCGTTGCAGGATCTGCAGGTATCGTATTGCCCGCTTTTTGCGCCGCTGCCACTGCAAGTTTTACAGGCAACATGTTTGTTTACTTTTATTTTTTTCTCAACGCCATTGGCAATTTCCTGTAAATTAAGTTTTACTTTAACACGTAAATTACTTCCACGGTTAACCCTTCTTCCACCTCTGTTTCCGCCACCGCCGCCAAACCCAAAGCCTCCGCCAAAAATATCTCCGAACTGGCTGAAAATATCATCCATGTTCATTCCGCCACCACCTTGGTGACCCGCGTTGCCGTTAACACCGGCGTGTCCGAATTGATTGTAACGCTGGCGTTTTTCGGAGTTGCTTAAAATTTCGTAAGCTTCGGCCGCTTCTTTAAATTTATCTTCTGCCGATTTATCGTCCGGATTTTTATCCGGGTGATATTTAATGGCCAGTTTTCGATAGGCTTTTTTAATCTCCTCCTCGCTTGCATTTTTTGCAATACCTAATATTTCGTAATAATCCCTTTTAGCCATATTCTATATTTACTGCGCTACAATTACTTTTGCAAAACGAATAACTTTATCGCCCAACGTGTATCCCTTTTCAATTTCATCTATTACTTTTCCTTTTTGGCTTTCGTCAGCGGCGGGAATATGTGTAATTGCTTCCATTGTATCCGCGTTAAAATCCTTTCCTATACTTTCAATTGGTATCAATCCTTTTTGATGAATATTATTTTTTAATTTATTATAAATTAAATGTATTCCCTCTTTTATTGTTGTAACATCATCTATTTTTTCGTTGGCTTTAATGGCTCTTTCAAAATCATCAATAATAGGTAAAAAAGCTTTAAAAACATCTTCGCCTGCGGTTTTAATAATATCCGATTTTTCTTTGATGGTACGCTTGCGGTAATTATCATATTCGGAATATAAACGCAGGTATTTATCGTTTAATTCGGCGGCTTTTTGTTCTAAATCGGGTTGATTATTATTAGTATCCGATTTTTCTGCGTTTTCGGCAGATTCCTTTGTATTTTCAGTCTTTATGTCAGAGGCATTAGTTGTATCTGTTTGCTCAGGGTTCTCTTCTGAGCCTTTGTGGTCGTGCTTTTTCATGGTTTCCTTCTTTTTACACCTGTTTTTTCAAAGGTATAAAACAATTATTTTGCCAATCATTTTTAATTGAAATTTTGTCAGCTTTTAAACACAATAAATTCCACCCTCCGGTTTTGTTTATGATCCTCTTCGCTGCATTCGGCGCACTTTTTTCGGGGTTGTGAATTACCTTTTGATCGCAACTGAATACGGCTTAAAGAAACGCCCTTTTTAAGAAAATAATTTTTAATGGTATTTCCCTCTTTTGTTGTTAGATCCATGGCTGCTTTTTCATCCAATTTAGTATCGGTGTGCGTTATTACCTCAACACTTAAAGATTTATTTTTTTGAAGAATTAAAAAAATGGCATTCAACTCTTGTTCATCTTTTGGCGTTAGATCAGCCCCTGCATTTTTAAATAAAAGGTCTTTTATCACATTTACCTGGCCAATACCTCCGCTTAAGGTTGTACGTTCGGAATTTTCGGTGAGCAAATAACTTAATTTTGACGGGATGTAAAACACAAATCCTTTTTCAAATGTTTTTCCTTCCAGTATTTTTTCGCCCTGATGCGTGTATAGTGCCAGTGGGTCGGACGTAACAATATCGGTTTGATTATCTATTTTCAAAATAAAATCCTGATTCAATTTAATTTCGCTGAACGTAAATTCGCCGGAAGCATTGGTCGTTGTTTTTGCGATAGAATCGCCATACGCATCAAACAAATATAATTTACCAAACTTTAAAAGATCAGATGGATTGGAAGAAAGACCCAAAGTACCGATCACATCCATTTTTACAGGCAGAAAATTTTTACGCTGATCGAGTATATCTTCGAGAATGGTCATAGAAGGGTTGACCGCGATTATTACGCCATTCTCGTCAATCAAAATATCAAAAGGAACCGATTTTATATGGTATTTTTTACACACATCATCACTGTATCCCCTGCTGGCAATGCCATTGATAAAATTAGTGAGCGTATCTTTTTTTACAGTTTCATTCCACACAACCTTGTCGCTTTGCACCGCGATGGCAATCGTTTCAAAACCTTCTGAACTGCGGTACAGCGCGTTTTTGTATCTTCCGGTAAAGCGGTTCAGGTGTTTGTTATACGCTTTTGATTTTGAAACAGAGCTGCTCCAAAAATGTAATAAAATAACTCTGTTCAAATAAGGAATTGCAAAACTTTGAACGGCATTTTGCTGAAGAGTTAAAAGAAAGCCCGGAGCCTTATCTCCGGGAATAAGATCAACAGGTTCCTGCGAAAATAATTTTACACATACAATTAAAAATAGTATACATATCCGGTTTCTCATTTTTGAATCACCAATTTATCTAATGCCTCTGCTAAGGCCTCCCCTCTCAAGTTTTTATTTATAATAATTCCTTTTTCGTTTATCAATACGTTTGTTGGAATTCCTTTAATATCATATTTAGCCACCGCATCACTTGCCCATGCCCGCAGATCACTTACATGATAAGGCCATATCAATTTATCGTTCTCTATTCCCATTTTCCACGCGGCTTTATTCATATCGAGCGAAACACTGTAAATGGTAAATCCGTTTCCGCCTTTAAATTTTAAATTTTTGTATTTATGATAAGCTTCCACAACCGCCGGGTTTTCGGCACGGCAAGGGCCACACCAACTTGCCCAAAAATCAATTAATACCAATTTACCTTTTATGGACGAAAGGTCTACAACACTGTCGGATAAATTTTTTAATGAAATTTCGGGTGCTTTGTTGCCAAGATTTAAACCAACTGCCGGTTCTACTTGTTTAATTTCGGCAACTGAATTTGATTTTTCGGCACCGGCTTTTGCATTTTTAACTGTGCTTTTACATGCCACCGTTAAAATAAGGAAACAACTAAAAACACATTTTACAAAATTCATCTTTTAAGGTTTTCTTATAATTTGCGCGCCAATAGCATTTAAGCGCGTATCAATATTCTGGTAACCTCTGTCGATTTGGTTAATATTAAAAATAACGCTTTTGCCTTTGGCACTCATGGCAGCTATCAATAAGGCCACGCCGGCTCTGATATCGGGACTCGCCATTTGGATGGCACGTAAACTAACTTTTCTGTCAAGGCCCATAACGGTTGCGCGGTGCGGATCGCACAAAATTATTTTTGCACCCATATCAATTAATTTGTCTACAAAAAATAATCGGCTCTCAAACATTTTTTGATGAATTAAAACATTGCCCCTTGCCTGAATAGCTGTAACTAAAGCTATACTGATGAGGTCGGGTGTAAAGCCGGGCCAAATGGCATCGCTTATGGTTAAAATAGAACCATCAATAAACGTATCAATTTCGTAATGTTCCTGCTCGGGAATAAAAAGATCATCGCCCTTGCGCTGTATGTCAATTCCTAAGCGACCAAAAATTGTCGGAATAATTCCGAGGTTTTCGAAACTTACATTTTTAATTGTTATTTCAGATTGCGTTACCGCAGCCATTCCAATAAAAGATCCGATCTCGATCATATCCGGCAACATACGGTGTGTAGTTCCTTTTAATTCTTTTACCCCTTCAATATAAAGTAAATTTGATCCAACGCCCGAAATTTTTGCGCCCATCCTATTCAGCATTTTACACAACTGCTGCAAATACGGTTCGCAAGCCGCGTTGTAAATGGTGGTGAGCCCTTCGGCCAAAACCGCTGCCATTACAATGTTGGCCGTTCCTGTAACCGAAGCTTCGTCCAACAACATGTACGCGCCACGTAAATTTTTTCCTTCTACTTCAAATATTTCGCTTTCCTGATTATAATTAAATTTTGCGCCAAGCGCTTCAAATCCCATAAAGTGTGTATCCACTCTTCGTCTGCCTATCTTATCTCCGCCGGGTTTTGGCATGTATGCTTTTCCAAAGCGTGTGAGCATAGGGCCAACAATCATCATACTGCCGCGTAAACCCCCGCCCTTCTTTTTAAATTCGGGCGATACCAAATAATCCACATTTACATCATCGGCCTGAAAGGTAAATTCTTCGTGTCCGGTCTTTTCAACTTTAACACCAAGGTCACCAAGTAATTCAATTAATTTATTTATATCAACAATATTTGGAATATTGCCTATAACAACTTTTTCTTTGGTGAGTAAAACTGCGCAAAGTATTTGCAAGGCTTCATTCTTGGCACCTTGTGGAATTATTTCGCCTTTTAATTTGTGTCCTCCGTGTACTTCAAAAATTGCCATATGCTATTCTAATATTTTCTGTTATTATTGTTTTTATGTTTATGGTGGCCGCCTTTATGTTTACCGCCTTTATGAAAGAATTTTTTTGTAGTGTTGCCACGCAATTCCTGATAAGAACTTAATGACGCGTTCTCATCCATTTTTAATTCACCACCCGAAAGTTCG
>JANYBY010000314.1 GCA_025360565.1 Bacteroidota bacterium | reverse complement strand
CGCAGAAGGCCTTACGCCGTAATATTATTGGATGAGATCGAAAAAGCCCATCCCGATGTATTTAATATGTTGCTGCAGGTTTTAGATGATGGAACTTTAACGGATAGCTTAGGCAGAAAAATTGATTTTAAAAACACCATTATTATTATGACAAGTAATATTGGAGCCCGCCAGTTAAAAGATTTTGGCAGTGGCGTGGGTTTTGGAACAACCACCAGAACTGAAGGCGAAACTGAAGCTAATAAAGGTGTGATCGAGAACGCGCTTAAAAAAGCGTTTGCGCCTGAGTTTTTAAACCGTATTGATGATGTAATTATGTTTAACGCGTTAAAACGTGAAGACATTCATAAGATCATTGATATTGAATTGAACCATTTATTTAGCAGGGTTACCAGTTTAGGTTATACCATTAAAATTACCGAAGCTGCAAAAGATTATATTGTTGAAAAAGGTTACGATCCTAATTATGGCGCTCGTCCTTTAAAAAGGGCCATTCAAAAATATTTGGAAGATCCAATGGCCGAAGAAATCATTAAAAATAATTTAGCCGAGGGCGATGAGTTGGAGGTAGATTATAATAAAGAGAAAGACGAGATAATTGTTTCGGCACATAAACCAAAAGCGAAAAAAAGTAAGAAAGAAGATAAAGCGTAAAACAAATTAAGACCTTCAAGGTTTTATGAAAGTTTGCGAAAACCTTGAAGGTCTTTTCTCCTAAGATCAAAATTTTTGCTTTTAATATGCTGATATATAGTTATTTACAAAATAAATTCATTTCCCCCCAACCTTTAAGAATTTGTATACGTATTTATTAATAGGTTAATAAACTATTCATTCTGTTTTGTTAGGTACTAGTTTAAATCCCCTCTTTGTGTGTGTAGAGGGGATTTTTTTTTGAGCAAAAAACACGGAAACCCCGGCGAATATTTAATGGCCAATTTAAATAAGATAATATTGCCTATATTTAAATCTGTGAAAAAAAGTGCTCAAATAATATCAGCCTTCATGTTGCTTGTTTTTTGCACGGTAATATTTAATTACCTTTTCTTTATAGGCTATATAAATTCTAAAAAAACCGATTTCAGGAAAGAGCTTTTACAAAGTAACATTTCAATTTTCGAAAAAAAGGAAATTTTAAAAGCAGATCTTTATAAAAATAAAAACGGTATTGTTTGGCACGAAAATAATAAAGAGATCTCGGTTAACGGATGTTTTTACGAAGTGCTCAGGATCGAGCAAAAAGCCGATGTGAGCGTGCTGTACATTATTAACGATAAAAAGGAGAATGATCTGTTTACCTCTTATAATTCTGTCAATAATACCAATAAAGCACCGACATTGAATTTTGTAAAATTATTTTTAAGTCTTCATTATTTAAAAACTGAGAATTTAAATCTGGAGGTTGATCCGGGAAAGACAGAAAAGATAGGTATTTGTACTGTATATCAGTTTCATTCAGATTTCACATTTAAAAAAGTAAAACCTCCCAGGTTTATATTTGCCTAAACCTTACAACAAGTAAAAAGTGATCGCTTTCGGGAATTAATTTCGCGTTGAGCGAAAATTTGTGTTTGGTTCTTCTAAATTTATTCGTTGAGCAATTCATCAAAATCGCTTTTAAAACGCTTTAAAAACTATACAATTAATCAGGATGGATAAAAATGCCATCCAAAAAATATAAATAAAAAAACAAAAAAATGAAAACAATTATCAAATTATTAGCAGTTATTATGGTGTTAGGCATCATCAGCACAGGGTGTAAAAAATATGTTGACGGACCGGGCTTTAGTTTACTAACAAAAAAATCACGTTTGTGTGGCGACTGGTTAATTGAGCAGGCTGTTTATAACGACGCGGATATTACCGATACTACAAAAGCTCACGCCGGAGCAAATTTTAAATTCATTATTATGAAAGATGGAACATACAAAGTTCAGGGATTACAGGAGGATGCAGGTAAATGGAAATTCGGTGAAGATAAGGACGATGTTTATTTCACATCCGATAAAGCAGGTTCAAGCGAGCAAGCCTGGAGGATCTTAAGATTAAAAAGTAAAGAGCTTTGGTTACGCCAAACCGAATCTAACGGGGATAAGATTCTTTTCCATTACATACACGAAAAAGATTAAGTGTATTAAACACTTTTAAAAGTGAAATATAAATTTTTTTGTTTGCTGTTTATTTTTTCGGCAGTTGGCTTTGCACAGTTTTCTTTAAAGGGAAAAGTAAAGTCCGACAGCCTTGAAATATATTTAAAAGATGTGAATGTTACCATACCTGAATTAAATCTGGTTGCAAAAACGGATGCAAGCGGAGCGTTCAAATTCAACGGCATTCAAAAAGGAAATTACAGCATTATGTTCTCTTATCCGGGGTATAAAACATTTATTACCGGCGTAAACTTGAAAGATTCGCTTAACATGGGCATTGTGGAACTCAGAACCGGTTACAGCGAAATAAAAGAAATTGTGGTGTATGGTTCAAACAATTCGGATCTTCAAAAAACAGCGAATACTATTTCGCAAATAAGTGTGAGTGAAATGAGAAGCAGCGGCGCATTAAATTTAAGCGATGGAATTGCAAAATTGCCGGGTGTTAGTCAACTATCAACCGGCTCCGGAATTTCTAAGCCTGTAATAAGAGGTTTGTTCGGTAACAGAATACAAACGGTTTTATATGGATTGCGTTTTGATAATCAGCAATGGCAGGATGAGCATGGTTTGGGTTTGTCGGATGTTGGCATTGACAGAGTAGAAATTATTAAGGGACCAGCGTCTTTACTGTATGGCTCTGAAGCGATGGGCGGCGTTATAAATATTATTGAAGAAAAAAGCGCGCCCATGAATACCATTAACGCCGATATTTCCACACGCTTTCACAGCAACACTTACGGCAATGCAACAGATCTGGGAATAAAAGGCGCAAACCAAAAATTTAACTGGCGTGTAAGAGCAGGAATAGATTCGCATGCCGATTACAGCGATGGGAATAATAAGCGTGTGTTGAATTCGCGCTTTGGCGGGTATTACGCAAAAGCAAGCGTGGGTTTTAATCGCCGCCGCTGGATCAATCAAACCAATTACATGTTCACGCAAAGTAATTTTGGTTTTTTAATGGATCCTATTCAATTGCTCGATCCGCCGGACGACAGGCTCAGCAGGGGATTTGACCGTCCTCATCACACCGTTAATCTGAACATTGTTTCTTCGCAAAATATTTTTTTCCTGAAAGATTCGAAATTAAAACTCAATGTGGGTTTCCAAAATAATAACAGGCAAGAGCAGGAGGGAGGCAATAAAGTGAGTTTGAACATGATCTTAAATTCTTATCTTGAAAATATTACGTGGACGAAGACATTTAAAAAAGTGGACTGGAGTATTGGTTCGCAAGGCTATTATCAAACAAATAAAAATATTGGTTCGCGCACCATTATTCCAGATGCCATGCAGGTTGAAAGTTCCTTATACTCGTATTTAAAATTAAATTTTTCTAAAATTATTCTCGAGGGCGGGCTGAGGTATGATATGAGGCATATTGAGACCTATTCAACCGGTTTAATAAATACCGATCCTTCAACTCCAGGCGTAAATGTAAAACCATTCAATACTAATTACAACGCGCTTAACGGTTCTTTGGGTTTAAGTATTTTTAATACCGGGCATTTTAATTTAAAATCAAATTTCTCTACAGGTTATCGTGCAGGTAATTTGGCGGAATTATCTTCTAACGGTTTGCACGAAGGTACTATAAGGTACGAGATTGGGAATCCTAATTTAAAAATAGAACAAAATTTATGTACCGATGTTTACCTCGGTTATTCTTCCAATTGGATGAACGCGTCGGCATCCGCCTATTACAATCAGTTTTTAAATTACATTTATCTGGCGCCTTCTAACCTGCAATACATCGGCTTTGATATTTATTATTATGTGCAGCAAAACGCGGTAATAAAAGGCATTGAGGCCACTTGCGATGTGCACCCGTTTAAAACAAATTGGTTCAATTGGATGAACAGCTACTCTTACATTATTGGCACTACAAAGGGCGATAATTTGCCATTTATTCCCGCACCGAAATTAAACTCGGATATTAAACTCACAAAAAAATTCAGCGGAAAAATTACCGAGGTATTTTTTAAACCAGGCATCTCATACGTATTTAGGCAAGACAGGCCAAGCGAATTTGAAACAAAGACCGATGCTTATTTTTTAGTGAACGCCGCACTCTCAATGAATATGAACAACAAAAAAAATAGCATTGCAGTTTCATTGGTTGCAAATAATTTGCTCAACAATGCTTACTACGATCATTTATCGCGCTTTAAATATTTTGGTATTTATAATGTAGGGCGCAACATTTCTTTAAATTTTAAAATAGCATTTATATAAAAAACAGAAAATATGAAAAAACTAATCATCATTCTTATTACTTCAATAATATTTTTTAACTGCAAAAAAAAGGCGGTAGATGCGCACGTGCCGCCCGATGTAACCTATAAAACAGGCGGGAAATACATTAGCGATAATTGCACTTTACCGAAGAAAGATACCGTAATGGTGGGCATGACAGCCACCAAGACCGAAGACAATTTAAAAAGTTACAACGTATCATATGCTTACGACGGTGCCAGCACAACAACAAATTTTTTTAATTATTTATTGGCCGAAGCCGAATACAACGGCTATTCAAAAGATGTTACAATAATAACCCGAAACCAGGCGGGCTCTGAAAGATGGGTGTTTTCTGTTGTAGATAGGGATGGGAATATTACCCAGAAGACGATCGTGATAACGGTGCAGTAGTCGGTTTTGGTAAAAGATCAAGATAGTACCGGTATTTTTTACTTTCTAAGGAATGTATTTCACTCACTCATACAGGGGTTTTAATTAATATACCCTCTTTCAACAAACCATTTCGCTCTGTTGGTCGTTTTTATAATAAACACCAATACTATGAAAACTCAAACTAATTTTTTAAAGCTTTTCGCGATGATACTGATATTGATCGCCGGATTTATGCCTCAGGCAAGCAAAGCGGCAGAACCTAAATTTATTAATGTGCAA
Source organism: Bacteroidota bacterium (assembly GCA_025360565.1). Lineage (GTDB taxonomy): Bacteria > Bacteroidota > Bacteroidia > B-17B0 > Aurantibacillaceae > Aurantibacillus. The sequence continues at coordinate 8,675 of JANYBY010000314.1, read as the reverse complement.
TTAAACGTTTCTTTAAATGGCGCCCACAAAAAAGAGGGAACATATACGGTGAATGTTTTGAACCGGAATATAAATAAGGAAAAGACGATCACCATATCTAACAAAACTAATTTGCTGTTAGAATACAACGCGCAATACGAAATAACAATTAGCTGTGATGGTTATAATACCAAGATCGTTGAATTGGATACCGATGGTCCGGTTGATAGCTGGCTGATCATGGCCGATGTTGACCTGAGTAATAAAAACAAAAAAGTGGTACACGCCGGAAAAATTGCTTACGATAAACACAGTAAAACTTTTAAATCAATGAAAAGATCGTAAAGCATTATCTCAGCTTAACAAAAACAGAAAGTTTGAAAGAAACATCAGCCAAAATAATAAATACAATATTTTTAATGAACTTTGCTTACAAAATTAAATAGTGGATCCTTTTAAACCACGCAAAAAAAGGGGCAGTACCAAAAGCCAAACAAAGGAAAATTTAAAACTAAAAAACATGAAAAAATTAATTTTACTCACCCAATTAATTGCCCTGAACCTTTTTACAGCTTCGGCGCAATTTACAAAACTCTATGATTTTCTTGGTAACGCAACAAGCGGCGCCAATCCACAAGGCAATCTTTATTGCGATGGTACTTTTCTTTACGGAATGACCGTGAATGGCGGTGCCAACAGCGAAGGCCTTATTTTTAAAATGAAAAAAGACGGTACATCATATAGCGATATGTTCGATTTTTCTAATACTTTAACAGGAAGATATCCGCACGGCTCACTTATTTCAGATGGCACATATCTTTATGGCGTTACGCAATACGGCGGCACTATGCTTAGCGGCACTGTATTTAAAATATTACCGAACGGTACAGGTTACGTTAAGCTGTATGAGTTTGACGGACCTGTAAATGGGAAGGCGCCATTTGGTTCACTTTATTATGATGGTACTTTTATTTATGGCATGCCGCAAATTGGCGGTGCAAATAATTTCGGTACAATATTTAAAATAAACACATCAAACAATGCGTACCAAAAATTGTTAGATTTCACCGGTGTTCCGGGCGTAAATAATTCAGGTGAACCCGAAGCCACCCTTATTTCTGACGGAACATTTTTATATGGCATGGGCTATAACGGTGCGGCAAATAACAAAGGAAGTGTTTTTAAAGTGAAAACTGATGGAACCCTATTCAGCAATATACTCACCTGCACCGGCACCGTTGGTATTGCAAACGGAAGTTACGCTACCAATGCGCTTGTTTCTGATGGAACTTATTTATACGGTATGACAGAATCGGGAGGCCTAAATGATAAAGGAACAATTTTTAAAATAAACATGAGCACCAATGTATATACAAAGCTGATGGATTTTAACGGAGCAAATGGCGCGGTACCGCATGCAGGTTTAATTTACGATGGAACGTATTTATACGGAGCAGCAAGCGGCGGCGGCGCAAATAACACCGGGCTTCTTTTTAAAATATTACCAACGGGTTTAGGCTTTGTGGATCTGTTTGATTTTGACCCTGCACCATCTGTAGCAAGCGGCAAAGCGCCACGCGGTGACCTTTATTCTGATGGCTGTTATTTATATGGCATGACAGTTACGGGAGGCTCAAACAATTTGGGAGTAGTTTTTAAATTTCAGTATAACGCATCACCAACGATTACTGCGGTAAGTTCAACTTCACTTTTGTGTTCAGGACAAACCGCGACTTTAAGCGCGAACGGCGCAAATACATATACATGGAATCCGGGAGGAACAGGCGCGAACATTGCTGTTTCGCCAACAACCACTACCAATTATACTATTACCGGAACTACTGCAAATTCCTGCGAAAGTTCAACAACAATTGTTTTGCCGGTTGCTGTATGTTCGGGAATTGATCAGCTTTCAGCTGAAGCAAACGACTTAATTATTTATCCGAATCCGGGTAACGGTGTATTTACTTTAAAGATTGACGGATTGAGAAATGCAAATTACGAATTGCAGATCTTTAACGGGTTAGGAGAAAAGATAAGCGCTTCAATGAAAACAGATCGCGATTCAAACGAGATAGATTTTTCAAGCTCGCCGAAAGGAATTTATTTTGTAAAAATTCTGCACGACGATAAAGTGTACTTACAAAAAATTATTTTGCAGTAGCTAAGGATCAATTAGAATTTAAAAGTCTCACAAATTTTGCGAGACTTTTTTGTTTTATAAAGACCTTAGAGCAAATCAAAAAACGTATTCCTTCGACCACAACAAGAGGAGGCAAGGGCCCACCCACCATCATGGTCGAGTTCGGAATATATATCGCGTACTTTTATTTGCTGTCGCTGTGAAACTCAAAGTCAGCGAAACTAAAAGCACCATTAACACCACTTATAATTTCATAATTCTTAATTTCGGAATTCTCATTATATATTTTTAGATAAACTTTAATGTTGGCAAGACCACTGTCTGCAGATTAATTGAACACCATTCCGTTAACAGTCTGAGATGTTATTTTGTCACTATCCTTTACCGAGTCTTTTTTACAAGAAGTAAATAAAAAGCATACACCTAAGGAAAATAATATGGATAGTTTCTTCATCATTATCTAAAGAATTTACAAAAATATTTTGGAATTTCAAAGGTATATTGGCCACGCTGATTGAGATTGCCATCACTATCGCGAGGAGCATTAGATCTGTTTTTGTTCAAAAGTGGCATGAGCGTATCTATCTCTACACTTATCGGAGAAGGTAACCTCACCAAATTTTGATGTTTTCTATTTACAAGAATTTCAAATTGCAATGAAGTGAAATTTTGGTTTGTTTTATGAAAGGAAAGCTTTAAATTTAAACTTGATAAAAAGCCCAAAAAAATTATGAAGTCAATTTTAAAACTTTTTCTCGCCACATTACTTGTTGTAGCAATTAGTACAGGCTGTAAAAAATACGAAGAAGGTCCTTCTGTAAGTGTATTGACCAGGACCATGCGCCTTTGCGGCGAATGGAAAATTACAAGCGTAGTAAAGAATGGATTTGATATAACAGACAGTTTTGTTACAGCCTGCGGCGGATCAGGTTTTGTTTTGCACATACAACGAGACAGGATATTGCATAACGAGTTTGGTAAATTTCATACCGAAGGAGGAATTGTTCCGGTTGAATCCAGGTGGCAGTGGGAAGACGATAAGAGTAACGTTTATTTTTCAGAACGACCTGCAGCACCATTTGAATTTAGCTACGAGATCATAAAATTAAAAGGCAAAGAATTAGGATTAAGATATACGGATGGAATGGATGTGACTGTTTTACGGTTTAAATAAAATAGTCGCGGATAGCCGGTGTTATAGGTTGGTGGGCGCACACAGCTGCGTTTCGCTAAGTTGTCTGCTTATTTAATTAATTACTTTAATTAATTCAGTATTGTCTATGGCAAATAAAGTGTCTTTTTTGTTAGCATCTTCAGTGTTACCAAATGATAATAAACCAATGACTTTACCTGTAGTTTTGTCGACCACAGGTCCACCAGACATGCCAACATAACCACCGTGAGAAAGTTTAATTACGTTAATACTATTCAAGTCAATGTCTGCCGACTTTAAAGTCATACTACTTAACTTTTTAACGTAACCGTCTTGTGTAATAAAAGTCACAGGGCTTAGGTCTACTTTCTTAAGTAAGATTTTGAATTTATCTTTACCTGCCTCAATTTCTGGTTGCGCGTCTCCATTGTATCCACAGAAATAAAGTGTTTGATTTTCCGTAGGCTCTTCGCGAGATATTTCAAAATAAGTGTCGGTAAGTTTCTTTGGAAATTTAATTATAGAAAGGTCAATGTTTTTGTGTTCGGTTATGTATTCGCTTTTTACCTCTTGAATAAAATTGTTTTCACCAACAAGAAAGGACTGCTTGCTTTTAAAGGGATCGCTTAATGAGAAAAAGTCTTTAAATAGAACATGGTTTGCGGTTAAAGCTGTGTCTGGTGTTACAAAAAAGAAAGTGCCACATATTTCGTAATGCACTTCATATTTTCCGCTTTTCATGAAACCGAAAATATTTAAAATTGCTCCTGTCATTTGTCTTGATGAAATGTTTTTTGTCTTAACGGAATTGTCCGCCCACTTACCTATAACGGTTTCGGGCCTGGCGTTAGTTTTTTGCTTGTCCAATTTACACATTTGAGCGTTAACACGCAAAAAATTACGCCAGACCCGTGTTAGTGGTTGTTTGCCCACACAAAGTATAAATTCTGGCCTCGCGTCCGCCGATAAACGGTATGTCCGCCGTGCAAAAGCGCGATACTTTTTTTTAGTTTTTTCTGTGTGATAGCAATGCGGTTTGCGAAACCGCCCGTTCTAATAAGCATAAAGGTGGGTGGTAAATTTTGCAAACTAATTTGGCGCCAAAGAAATCTTTACCATTAAAAGAAAGCGACCAAATGTGTTTGCAAAATGTGCGTCGGGTACGTTTTGGTACACAAAGGTCGACGGGTTTAGCTTAAACGTACAGGCTGCAGGAAAAAAATACAAACGGATTTGCAGCCATATAAAAACTTAGCCTTTAAAAAGAAGCTGCAAATTGGTTTGTATTTTGCGCGTCGGCTTAAACACCCCCTCGTCCTTTATGCACTAAGGTCGACGGGCAATGGTTGATTAAAACAACAAAGAGTAAATGTTAATAGACTGTTAAAAAGCGAGTGTAGATTGTTAAAAAGCAAGTCGCAGCTACGAGTACAGAAGTCACAGCACCAAGAAAGCAAGTCGCAGTCCGACATACTGTCAGCAAGATTTGAAGAACGAAGAAAATTTTTGCTCTTACGAGCCGATAAACACAAAAAATTAAAAAAAAGAGTGCAAGAAAGCAAGTCGCAGCGACGAGTACAGAGGTCACAGCACCAAGAAAGTAAGTTGATGTTGCAACTTTAGGCGTATAGATAGCGAGTTTGTTAAAAGAGACCTGACATTTGTTAAAAAGGATATGAAAAACGGAAGAAAATGGAGAGAGTATAAAGAAAAAGATCGCGAAAACCGACAACACGAAAAAAAAGTCCGGCGATGTTGCCGGACTTAAAGAGAGCTATTTTGCTTTTTTCTTGGAGACCACCCGAACAAATTGAATTGCATTAGCTGCAATAAACTGCTGGCTCGATGCACCGTAAAGACTTTTAATGTAAGCCTTCGATCTTCTTATCCTGTCTAACATACCGGTATCGTTTGCGTAAAAAGTTAAGTTCCTGGCAATACGGGCAGCCTTTAAGTTAGCATAACTTGTATTAGCTAAGTTATTCAGGTTTGTAAGATTGGTTAACTGAGCCTGTAAACCCGCGATCTGAAAAGCCGGTTCGTTTGGCGCATAAGAAGGAACAGACTGCAGTAACAAAATCATTTTCGTAAAGTGCTGAAGTTTGCTATCGAAACTTTGTTGCGAATTTGATTTTGAATTATCCACCGGCGGATCAGGAATCGGATTCGGGTTTGGATTAGGTATAGCTTGAACAGGCACGACAGGAGCCGGCTTAGGAAGCTTACCATCGCCACGAAGTTTTTTCACAAGGGAAACCATGTCGTCAATTGTTTGGGTAGGAGCACTTGTGCTCTGCAAAGCACCAAGCAATTGAGTTGAAAGTTTGTGAAGCGGAAAAAAAGCAAGTTCACGGTTGTTGGTAGCGTTCTTCCAAGCGTTGTAAACCGCGTTTACACTTGAAATTGAAGCGTTGGCCGTTGTATAAAGAGTAGCTAAAGCCGCTGCTGTAATTGTTGCATTGTTGGGATTATATGTTGGACCCAAGGTTGCAATGAATTGATTGAATTTTAACAGGTTCGCCACATTTTTGGCGTGGCCTGTTTCATATTGTAATGGCATAAAAGTTTGTTTTAAAATTGATATTACTTATTTGCCTGATTCTGGTTCGATCAAGATCGAAATGTTTGTTTGAGGAAGAGTATCAGAAAAGAGAAACCCCATTAAATATTATGCTTTGCATAATTATTTAAATTTTAATTTACGATCAGGTGGTTTCATTTTTACTTCCGTTTTAATTAATGGAATTACAAACTATAACGAAGAATCGTGCCGAAGAGTACAAGTAAATTATTAATAACTGTTAAAAGAACCGGCGCTCTTTATAAGTGGTTGAAAAAAGGCGATAACCGGTTAGCCGTTGTGGGCCTGGATTTCCGTGAGCGATTGAAGCCGGCATCCTTTTTATAGAAGAGGTTTTTGTGCGGAAGAATAAAAAGATACAGGCGAAAAGCGCGACCCGTAGGGGCACGGCATAATTTCTTATCTTTATTGTTAAACTATTAATGTAATGCGTAAAAAACTTAAGAATAAAAAAGAAGCTACGGAAAAACCAAAAACGAAAGCCCAAAAGATTAAAGAACTTTCGCGACTTAAAAAAGCTGAGCTGATTGAAATGATAATAGAAAACCAAGAGCTTACCCTAAAAGTTCTTTCAATAAATGAACAGCTTGAATTTATGCTTAGAAGGCGACTTTTGGAATAGAGATAAACTATGCACAATCATCGGACAGAATTATTCCTTTAAAACCTTAAAACATTTTTGCCCTTCCGCATTTTCAGCTTTGAGATAATAAATGCCACTTGAAAGAAAAGACAAATCTATTTCTTGCTTCTTAATTGGATCATTTAAAACGTAAACAATTTGACCTAAACAATCAGTAAGGCATATTCTCGTCAGTCCTTCATTTTCAATATGTAATTTTCCATTTGTCGGATTAGGATACATATTAAAAGAACTTTCTTTATCAATTTCCTTTATTCCAATTACAAGAGAAGTTTTTGCAATCCGAGATGTATTGATGCCTCCGCAGGAAGTAAATCCTCCACAAGCATATAATTCATTATTGTAGTCCGCCAAAGAGAAAATTGCATAATTGAAATCGTTACCAATTTGTACCCAATTTGTTCCAGTCCATTTTAAAACAACACTATCATAACCATCCGGACTAAGGCTTGAAACAGTTGCTCCGCAAAATAATTCATTATTAAATACCCAAAATTTTGAAATAGATCCCCCAAAGCCTATTTGAGCATCGTAAAACAGACTATTACCCATTGAAGTAAAGGAAGTTCCATCCCATGCTGTAATTCCTTTCATTGGAATGGAATTAATAGTGTCCCAAACATTTGCGATTATTAAGCGATTATTAAAACTAACCATTGGTTTATAACCAGGGGTCTTAAAAACATAACTTGGACTGACAGATTTCCAAGCCGATCCATTCCATTGAGCAACATATTTTGGCGATGGATCGTTATTTGATCTGGTAAAATCACCTGCGGCAAATAAGGTGTTATTATGTACACAAAGATTACGGACAGTGCCAACAACCGAAGTATTTAGTAAACCGCCACCAAGAGAATCCCACTTTATGCCGTCCCATGCCGCGATATTATAAACAAATTTTGAATTAATATTTAAGAAATAACCAGCCGCGATCAGTTTGTTATTATACTTGCATAGCGCGCGTATTTCCGCGCCATCAATATGATTGAATTGGCCGTTTGGCCCGCCGGTTGCTAACCAATTTGTACCGTCAAATTTATAAACCACAGTAACTGGGTATGAGTCCCATCCTGCGCAATAAAGCGTATCGTTGTAATCCATTATTGCATATAAACTTGGCGGGCCAGTGATTGAAGGGATAGAAGTCCAAGTATTGTTTTCCCAATAATCAATATAACTACTTCTAATAGCATATAGCCTTGAATGAAATTGGTGCATATCAAGGCAAAGGTTACCAAGACCAGCACCAACGTTACCCCAGGTTTGCGAAATAACACAAATTGGAGAAAGCAGTAATAAAAAATATAAAATTACTTTTTTCATTTGTTGTTTTAAAATTTCCGAAAATATTTAATTTTATTCTTTAATAAATTTGGCGTTTAAAGTTTGTCCATCTGTTTTAATAATAGCAATGTAAACTCCGTGAGGAAATGAGGCAATGTTTAAACTTTGAGTGTTCAGTCCATTCGTTTCCTTAATTAATAGTTTATTAACCAACTGACCAATTGAATTGTAAATAAAAATTTCTGCCGTATTTGAATTTTCGCCTGCCCATTCAAAATTTATCATGCTATTGGACGGATTAGGATAAATTTTAAACTGCGCCAACTTATTTTTAGCATATTCCTGCACACCAACAACGCCGGTGGTTAACTGAGCAAACAGCGCTGTACTATTAGCCGAGTTAACCGTGGCGTAGGTAAGATCGCAATAAGGGTTAACCGTTGGAGGACAATTAAAAGGATATTGACTTGTAGAATAGGAATAGCCACTAATGTAAACCCTGCTTTGGTAGGTTGCTATACTGGATATTATATCAGTTGGGGCGGGGAACGTACCTGCTTTAGCTCCTTTTCCTCCAAAATATGAGGAGTAAATTCTGTTCCCTGAAGCATCAAAGCCAGCTACAAATCCTTCAAATGCACCATTCGTCCCACATAAAGCTCCGTCTTGATGTGTATTTTGCTGATAGAAACTTGGGTTCGGTTGCAATGGCCATGTAGCACAGCTTTGTGTTGAGCCACCGATGTAAACATAGTTAACCACGGGATGTGTCGCGATTTTTGGACGTCCCTCTTTAGTACCATCTTCACCCGTACCACCATAATAAGTTGACCAAAGTATTGAACCGTTTAATCCAAACTTTGCCACAAAAACATCAAAACCACCACCA
>JANYBY010000287.1 GCA_025360565.1 Bacteroidota bacterium | reverse complement strand
CTAAATTAACGTATCGGGTTCAACTAAAAAGTTATTGAATATTTAGTCTATTTTTGTAATAGATTCGTTCGCTGTGAAAAAAATATTTTTAGTATTCAATTTGCTTTTTTTCGCGTATTTACATTCGCAAAATACGAACCTGAAATTTAGGGGGGGGATAGCATTTGGGCTTACGGTTAGCGATATTAACGGGGCAGATACGCGTGACAATGATAACGACTTTAGTAAATTAGGTTTGGCAGGGGGTTTTGTTGTTAACACCGATCTAAATAAAAAAAATGTGCTTCAAATGGAGATGAACTATATTCAGTGCGGAAGCCTTCAGCGACCTGATTCTATGAACAACGGCTATTCCAATATCTCGCTTAGTTACATTGAAATTCCCTTTGTGATAAGGCATCATGTTAAGTTTTCGATCCGCAAAAAACCTGTTGAAAAACTTGATCTCGAGTTCGGTGCATCGTATTCTAGGCTGTTAACTCAGCAGGCAATTGGCAACAATAACTACGTAATATATGGCAGCCGGGGTTTTTATAACGATAACCTCGCCAGTATAATTTTAGGTGCCAACTACACCATTTCCCGAAACTTTTATTTTTGTGTTCGTTATTCTAATTCCGTTATTCCGGCGATTAAACGAAATGCTTTACACTTGTATAATATCACGTATACGTTAAATAAAGGCAACACCATGGTCTTTAATTTGAGTTTTAAGTATATTTTTAACGGTAAAAAACCCGAAACCTCAACTCCAAGACCCGAAGAATAAGCTTTTTTATTTTAAAATGGTAAGATTAAAATACTCTATTTTTCTTTGGTCGGGAGGGATGGAATAGATCCACCCGAAAATATTTTCGTAGGAGGATACCTGTTCTTTATCCATTTTTATAAAAGGAATAAGTGTTTTAGTAAACACAAATATTAAGCGGTTGGTTTCCTGCTTTTTTGTATCATTTCCAAGTCCGTAAGTTATATCCCCAATCGGAAATTTAATAGTTTCATTTTCTTTGAGTCCATTTATTTTTTCATACGCGTTAGGAAAAAGTAAATTGGCCTGCATATCGGTAATATTAAAAATAGTAAGAAAACAATTTTTGGTTGCCTTAATGGTAAACGCCAGGTTTTCGCCGTTATTATATACACCCTTTATCCCCTCCACATTCGATTCAAATGTAATATCGGGTTTGGTTTCGTATTTTATAACAACCGCGTCAATCAACACATCGCATGTTATTTCATTTTCATTTTTGCAATTAATTTTTTCGTTTAAAACACTGTATGATTTTACCGCGCCTTGCATCTCCGACTGAATATCGGAACTGAAAAATTGTGAATAATCGTTTTTTACTGAACTGGTAAAAAGCAGTTGATACGAATTTATTTTTTCCTCGATGCCCGCCGCTTTTAACGCGTTAATTTTAGCGTCGTTCAGCGCTTGTGTTTTTGCAAGGTTTGGACTAACATCGCCCGAAATAATTGCCGAGCCTTTTATATTTTTTACTTGAATGGTTTTTTGAGAAAACAAATTTAAACCACAAACTAAAAAAAATAAAAGGCAATATTTTATTCGCATACTTGGATATTTAACCTAGATTTAAATTGAAACATAAATTTATACATTATTATGAAAGTAGCCATACCTTGGGCGTATTTATCCTTAAAATGCATTATCGTTTCGGTAAATTTGTTTGTGCTTTTGGTTTTATCAGGGTAATTTTGGCTTATGGCACAAAGTAATTTTGAAAGGATGCTAGCATTGGCCGAAGAAGTTTTTGATGCCCGGCACGATCCCGATCAACTGGATGTAGATCAAACCGTAATAAAAAAATTGCAGCGCTTACATCCCGCAACACTATCGGAATATGATAACGGCAAAGGGCCTGTGGTTTGGATCCTGATCATTCCAACCACCACTAAAATAATGCAACAGTTTATGGATAATAATATCAACGAAAAAAAGATCCTTGAACTTACGCCTCCAAAAATTTCGTACGATTGTATTTATCTCTGTTCGGCAATGGTATTACCCGAATACAGAGGCAAAGGCATTGCAAAAAAACTAACCATTGAAGCGATACAAAGCGTGCAAAAAACAAACCCCATAAAACATTTATTTGTTTGGCCTTTCAGCAAACAAGGCTCGAGCCTTGCAAAAAGTGTTGCAAACTTATTGGGAATTAATTTGTTTGAAAAAGTGTAATTCGGATCACCAAAATAACTTTATGATCAGCGCCTTGATCTTTTCATGAACATGGCCGTTACAAAAGCCCCGCTTAGCCCAATTAATAATAAGGGGATCAACTTAGCGGTAGTGGCTTTGCCCGGAGCAAGCCCTGTTATTTGTTCCTGAATGATTTTTGGAAAATCTTCCGCTTTAAGTTTATCGGGCACTTTGGCCGCAATCTCTTTTAAAACATTCAAATAAGTTTCGCTGTTATAATGTTTTATTGCGGCTTCTTTAAAAAATTGCGAGCCGCTTTCCATATAATTATATACGCTTAGCACAACCATGGCCACCGCTAAAACAGTTAAACCGATCCGCAACGCATCTTTGCCCCCTATAACACCGCCGTTATCTTTTTCTCTTGCTGAACGAATGGCAATGTAAAAAAATGGAAGGATAAAAAATACGCTTACAATATGCGAATAATAAAATCCGAATTTTGTATTGAACGCATAACCACCCAATAAAATAAAAAGTTTAAACGCAATTACAATTACACAATAAATTAATCCGATAATAAGCGCGCGTTTATTCATTCAAATTAAATTAACCGTTCATGCTGATCAAAAACTCTTCATTGGTTGCACAACGGCGCAAACGATCCATTAAAAATTCCATAGCTTCCTGCGGATTCATATCGCCCAGGTGTTTACGCAATACCCATAAACGCGTAAGGGTTTCTTTATCCAATAAAAGGTCTTCCCGGCGGGTGGATGAAGCTAAAAGATCAATGGCAGGATAAATTCTTCGGTTAGATAATTTTCTATCCAACTGCAATTCCATATTACCGGTTCCTTTAAATTCTTCAAAAATTACCTCATCCATTTTAGAACCTGTTTCGGTAAAAGCAGTAGCAATAATGGTTAAAGAGCCGCCATTCTCTACTTTACGTGCCGCGCCAAAAAAGCGTTTTGGTTTGTGTAATGCATTTGCATCAACACCACCGGTTAATACTTTTCCGCTCGCCGGCGAAACCGTGTTATATGCACGCGCCAAACGCGTAATGCTGTCTAATAAAATAACTACATCGTGTCCGCACTCTACCAAACGTTTTGCTTTTTCTAAAACTATGTTGGCAATCTTTACATGCTTTTCGGCCGGCTCATCAAAGGTACTTGATACAACTTCGGCATTTACGCTGCGTGCCATATCGGTTACCTCTTCCGGACGTTCATCGATCAATAAAATAATTAAATAAATTTCAGGATGATTATACGCAATTGCATTGGCAATATCTTTTAATAAAACCGTTTTACCGGTTTTAGGCTGTGCAACAATTAATCCGCGCTGACCTTTACCAATTGGCGAAAAAAGATCGATCACACGTGTACTCATGTTTTCCTGAGGATGCCCGGTTAATTTTATTTTTTCGTAAGGAAATAAGGGTGTTAAATATTCGAACATAACACGGTCACGCACAAAACTAGGGTCGCGGCCGTTTATTTGTTCAACTTTAATTAATGGAAAATATTTTTCGCCTTCTTTTGGGGGACGAACGCCGCCTTTTACAACATCGCCGCTTCTTAAACCAAATAATTTTATTTGAGATTGCGAAACATAAACGTCATCGGGCGAATTAAGGTAATTGTAATCCGAGCTTCTTAAAAAACCGTAACCATCGGGCATAATTTCGAGCACGCCGGTGGCAAAAACAATATTATCAAAATTGTAATATACTTTTTCAGATTTTTTCGTGTCACCATTCTCGTGCTGTGTTTCGGGAGATTGATTTTCGTCGCTTTGATGCGATTCTGTTGAGTCCTGATTTTCTGCCACGGGCGTTGTTTCCGTTTCTTCGGTTTTAACTTCGGCCACGGGATGAACCGTAATTTCATCGTCGGTAGATTGTGAAACGGATTCTGTAACAGAATGTTCAACCATCGGATCAAGTTTTACTTTTCTTGGTCGTTTTTCGCGGTCCTTGTCTTTTTCTTTTGCCATATTATGAATTTCTCTTTATGAGAATTGATTGATTATTTTTTTTTGGGAGGGGATTTTTGAACTGTTAATTCAGTTAAGAGAAGAAGGTTAAGCCGTAACTTAAAACATAGTTTACAGAAATAAATTAATACAAGTATTTAAATGTTCTTTTTATTTTAGCGATTGTTCTGATTGGTACTAAAAACGCTAGAAAACGCGTTCGTCAGAATTACTGTACAATATTAAGCAAAATAATCCTGATATAAAAATTTTTACTAAAAAAAGAGTGGCATTCACTCGATAAAGGCCGCAATTTAGATCGTTTTTAGATTAGAACGGTTCATAAAAAAAAGCCACACATTCGCAGATCTTATTTGATCCGTGAATCTGTGGCAATTAAAAATTAAGGCCCTATTTCGATTCCAAAAATTTATTAAAGTCATCGGTAGTGCCGCTGAACGAAAAAATTTCGCTCACCTGATAATAGTTTGCTTTTTCAACACAACTTGTGTAGGCAAATTTAGCATACTGTAATTTTTCATCATCCATACTAAACAAACTGCAAATAGTTTTTATTTGAGCCACCGATAAACACGCATTTTTAGTAGCCACTTTTGCCGTGCTCATTTTTGTATCCGAAAAAGGTTTGTCCTCTATAGATTTTTTCATGTTATCAAAATTAGCCTGGCTTATTGGCGCGCTGCAGCCACCGGTATTTGCAGCTTGTGTGTTAACCTGCGAATTATTTTTTGTGGTACCGCCACCGGAAGTTGAAGAGGATGATGAAGACGACGTAGTTTTTGTAACCGTTGTAGATGTTGTTGAATTAATATTACCCCCGGGATTTTCCAAACCAATTAAATTTACATTTATACCTGCACCGCCCGCGTTTACATTTAACGAAACATTGTTTGGATTAGAATTTACTCTTGTGGAAGTAGAAGTAGTTGTAATTGTTGTATTACTATTATCACCTCCGCCATCGTTACCCGAAGTATTGTACTGCGTGCCGCCGGTTGAGTTTGTGAACCCGTTATCTGAAGTATGGTAAGCCATTGTTGTGCCCGAACCTTTTGGCGCATCGGCCAATGCTACTTTCCCGAAATATTGAAGTTTTACTTCTTTTTTCTTATTTGTTTTGATCCTTATCGTGTGCTCATAACCCGCTTCACCCATCATGTTTTGTTTTAATTTAGGTAGGGCCTTGTTTTCAAACTCAACTCTTAAACTTAACGCGTCGGCGGTTAATCCCGTTATTTTTACATTGGTCTCCGGTTTATCATTTTGTCTTATTCCGTTTACAATGGCGTAAAAGCCATCTCCTTCTTCGGAAAAGATTACCAGGTTGTACGTGTTTTGGGCAATGGCGTTTAATCCAAATAAAATTAAACCCGCTAATACTAAAATAGATTTTTTCATAATGTTTGTTTTTTAGTCATGAAGCGATCTCTGATCTGTTTCATGGTTTCGATTTTACTTACAATGATACTACCAAAAAAAGCGGTTTTTTGGTTAACGGATGTTAACGCAACGTATTAGAATGTGATTGCAACGTGATTACACAAATTTTTCGCCCTTGTTCACCTTCACATCGTTCACAAAGTTCCTTATCTGCTGTTCGTCCTCTTTTTTGCAGACCATCAGCACTCCATCGCTTTCAACAACAATATAATCTTCGAGCCCCTGCAATACTACCAGTTTATCTTTTGGCACATGCACAATGCAATTACTTGAATTGTAAAGGATCACGTTTTTGCCTATGGTCGCGTTTCGTTCTTTATCTTTTTTAATATGGGTATATAAACTACCCCAGGTGCCCAAATCGCTCCATCCTATAATACTCGAACGCACAAACACATTTTTCGCTTTTTCCATCACACTATAATCAATCGAAATGTTTTTACAAACTTTATAAGCGCCGTTTACAAACTGCTCTTCGTTATTTGTATTGTACGAATCCCATCCCTCTTTAAATACATTCGCCAATTCAGGATCGTTCAGTTCCATTGCTTTAATTAAGCTGGCTGTACTCCAAATAAAAATTCCCGAGTTCCATAAAAAGTCACCGCTCTCCATAAAAAACTTTGCCATATCATGGTCGGGCTTTTCGGTAAATGTTTTTACCTTATATATACGCTTGTCTTTTTCCGGAATTTTAGCGTCAATAAATTGTATGTAACCGTAACCTGTATCGGGTCGTGTTGGCTTAATTCCCAAGGTAATTAAACAATCTTCTTTTTCCGCTTTTTCAAAACACGAATCAATGGCTTTTACAAACGTATCTTCTTTTTTAATTAAATGATCGCTAGGTGCTACAATTGTAATGGCTTTTGGATTAAGTTTGTGAATTTTATACGAAGCATACGCAACACAAGGCCCTGTGTTTTTTCGGGCGGGCTCGCACAAAATATTTTGTTTAGGCAAATTTGGTAACTGCTCTGCCACCAATTTGTTGTAAGCTTGGCTGGTAACAATAAAAATATTTTCGTTCGGACAAAGTTTCAGCAAACGGTCGTACGTTTGTTGCAACAAGGTTCTTCCGCTTCCTAAAATATCTAAAAACTGCTTAGGGTGTTTAGTGGTACTCATTGGCCAAAACCGAGTACCAACACCTCCGGCCATAATTATAGCGTAATGGTTCTGCATAAATCGATCACAAAAATATAAAAATAACGCTCCACAATTGTTAATAACGTGTTTAAAAACTGTTTATTAAATGAATTATGCGTATATTTGTCCCCGAAAACTAAAACTCCTCGCCACTTTCTGTCGGCATGATGCATTAAAGCGGGGCAATTTGGCTTTAATGTTTAATTAAAAAATTTAAAAATGACTTTTGAAGAATTAGGTCTCAATAGCGACCTTATAAAGGCTATTAATGATTTAGGCTTTGTTTCGCCTACCCCAATACAACAACAAACTATTCCGCTTTTAGCGCAAACCCCAACTGATCTTGTGGCCCTGGCCCAAACCGGTACAGGTAAAACTGCGGCTTTTGGTATTCCTATTTTAAGCGCCATTAATTGCGATGATAGAACTGTGCAAGCATTGGTTTTAGCACCCACGCGCGAATTATGCGTACAAATTACCAACGATATTAAAAATTACGGTAAATATTTAAGAGGTTTTGGTATTACCGCTATTTATGGCGGCGCCCGAATTGACGGACAAATTAAAGATGTGAAACGCGGCGTACAAGTTATTGTTGCAACGCCGGGCCGTTTAATTGATATGATAGAACGCCGCGTAATAAATTTAAATACGGTTAAAATTGTGGTGTTAGATGAAGCCGATGAAATGCTGAACATGGGTTTTAAAGATGACCTTGATACCATTTTAAAAGAAACACCAAAACAAAAACATACCTGGCTGTTTAGCGCTACTATGCCAAGGGAAGTGGAACGTATAGCTAAAAACTATATGACCAACCCAAAAGAAATAAGTACCGGCAAAAGAAACGAAGGAGCCGATAATTTAGAACATATATATTATTTGGTAACTCCGCGCGATAGGTATTTAACCTTAAAACGCGTGGCCGATTTTTATCCCGAAATTTTTGGAATTGTTTTTTGCCGCACTAAAGCCGAAACACAGGAAGTAGCAGATAACTTAATTAAAGACGGTTATAGTGCAGATGCTTTACATGGCGATCTTTCGCAAAGCCAACGCGATTTTGTAATGAAACGCTTTCGCAGTAAAACCCTGCAAATGCTTGTGGCTACCGATGTGGCAGCTCGCGGTATTGATGTGAATGATGTTACGCACGTAATTAATTATAATTTACCCGAGGATGTTGAAAATTATACGCACCGCACCGGAAGAACTGCACGCGCAGGAAAATCGGGAATTGCGATTGCGATCATTACACCAAAAGACAGCGGTAAAATAAAAGATATTGAACGCATTCTGAAAAAGAAATTTGAAAAGAAACAAGTTCCGAACGGAATTGATGTTTGCGAAAAACAATTATTTAATCTGGTAAGCAAACTTCATAATGTGGAAGTAAAAGATGCAGAGATAGAAAGTTTTTTACCTAAAATTTACGAAGAGTTAAAAGACCTGAGTAAAGAAGAATTAATTAAACGTTTTATAAGCGAAGAGTTTAACCGCTTTCACGAATATTATCAGAACGCGCCCGATCTTAACATGCAAAAAGGTGCTGTTGACGGGGCATTTGGCAATAGCCGCACTACCCGTTTCTTTGTAAACATGGGTATGATGGATGGGTTTAACATTAACAGTTTAAAAGATTTTTTGAGCGACGCAGTTAAATTACAACCGCGCATGGTGTTTAATATTGATGTAAAAAGCAGTTTCTCTTTCTTTGAAACCGAAAGTAAATTGGTAGATACTTTTTTAGCGCTCAATTCAAGCGGCTTAGAATTTAATAACCGTAAAATGTCGTTGGAAGTCAGCAATCGCAAAATGAGCGATGGCGGCGGAGAAAGACGTGGCGGCAGCGGTGGAGGCTATAAAGGCAACGACCGCAAAAAAGACGGATTTAAAAGGCCAAGAAGCGGAAGCGGAAGTGGTGAAAAGAGTTATGGCGGCGAAAAATCTTACGGAAAAAAAGAATTTGGCAAGCGTGATTTTGGTTCAAAAGAAAAATCGAGCAGCAGCGATTTTAAATACAAAGATAAGCCAAGCTCTGACCGTGGTGGAGAAAAGAAAAAAACTTTCGGAAAAAGCAGATTTTAATTAACGTTAATTTTTAATTCATAATTCAGTTTTGTAATGATCTCGGTAAATGGCGTAACGGTTAGTTTTGGCGGATACAACCTATTCGATAATATTTCTTTTTTAATTAATCCGAAAGATCGTATTGGCCTTGCCGGGAAGAACGGCGCGGGAAAAAGTACCCTGCTTAAATTATTAGCGGGCGAACAAAATCCTACAAAAGGCGAAATTTCTGTTCCAAAAATGTGCAAGATCGGTTATTTGCCGCAGGATATGATCCATCAGCATGGACGAACTGTGTTTGAAGAAACCGAATCCGCTTTCAGCGAAATTCAGAATTTAGAAAAACGCATCAACGAAATAAACACCGATCTTGAAACGCGCACCGATTACGAAAGCGATAGCTATTCGCGATTGCTAGAAGAGCAAAGCGATGTATACCATCGTTTAGAAATGCTCGGTGCCGGAAATAAACAGGAAGAGATAGAGAAGATTTTAAAAGGCTTAGGTTTTAGCCGCGATGATTTTGACAGGCAAACTGCCGAGTTTAGTGGAGGCTGGCGCATGCGTGTGGAGCTGGCAAAATTATTATTGCAAAAACCTGATATACTTTTATTGGATGAGCCCACCAATCACTTAGATATTGAGGCCATTATGTGGCTGGAAGAGTTTATGGAAACTTTTCCGGGGGCTGTAATGCTCATCAGTCACGATAAAACATTTTTAGATAGCGTTACCACTAGAACTATAGAAATTTCGAATCAAAAAATTTACGATTACAAAACAAATTATTCAAAGTATTTGGTTTTACGTCAGGAACGAAAAGAACAGCAGGAGAACGCAGCGAAGAATCAGCAAAAAATAATTAATCAAACGGAAGTGTTAATTGATAAGTACCGCGCCAAAGCAAGTAAAGCTTCTTTTGCGCAATCGCTCATTAAAAAATTAGACCGCATGGAAATTGTGGAAGTGGATGATGACGATGCAGCGAGTATGTATTTTCGTTTTCCAACCCCGGCGCACAGCGGTAAAATAGTGTTGACGGTTGAAGACGCCGGAAAAAAATATGGCCCAAAACAAATTTTTTCTGACGCAACATTTATTATTACCAAAGGCGAAAAAATTGGATTGGTAGGAAGGAATGGCGAAGGAAAAAGTACAATGATGAAAATGATTGCCAAAAAAATCGATTACGACGGCACTGTTCAAATTGGCCATAGCGTTAAGATGGGGTATTTTGAACAGGATCAGGAAGAAAAACTCGATCCTAAAAAAACTGTTTTTGAAACCATTGATGAAGCCGCAGTTGGCGAGGTGCGCAGACAAGTGCGCGGACTCTTAGGTTCATTCTTATTCAGAGGCGATGACATTGAGAAAAAAGTGCAGGTGTTGAGCGGAGGAGAACGTGGACGTTTGGCTTTGTGTAAATTATTATTGGAACCGTACAATTTGTTATTGATGGATGAGCCAACCAATCACTTGGATATTCGCTCGAAAGATATTTTAAAGAAAGCCCTGATAGATTATGAAGGAACGGTGGTGATGGTGAGTCACGATAGGGATTTTATGAAAGGCATTTGCAACAGGCTTTTTGAGTTCAGAGACGGAAAAGTAAAAGAACATTTGTGCGATATTGAAGAATTTATGCAATTGCGTAAAGTAGAACGTTTGAATGAATTGGATTTAGATAAAAAAGTAAAGCAAACAGAAAAAGTTGAAACCAAAAAACCTGCTGTTGCTGTAAACGAGGCAGACAAAGCAAAGGAAGCCGAACAAAAACAATTACGCGGTCAGTTAAAAAAAGCAGAAGAAAATATTGAGCGATTGGAAAAAGAAATTAAAGATTGTGATGCCAAATTAGCGAACCCTGCGGAATACGAAAAATTAATGAACGATCAGTTATTTTTTAATAAGTACAATAATTTTAAAAAAGAATTGGATGCTGAAATGTTGAAGTGGGAAGATATTAGCGGGAAAATCGTGTAGGTTTCTCGCAGAGTTACGCAGAGATACCGCAAAGTTGCGCTGAGAGTCTCAGCGTTTATCTGCGAAAACTCAGCGGCCCTCAGCGAGAAAAAAACTACTTTAAAATTTTGATTCGTATATTCGTACTGTCGCATCGAGCGTAATCGAGATGCGTATTTCGTAGAATGATAAAACGTAACATCCCCAATGCCATTACCCTCGGCAATTTATTTTGCGGATGTTTAGCCATTGTAAAATGTTTTGAAGGCGACCTGGTTTGGGCCGCTTATTTGGTGGGCATTGCAGCCGTGTTAGATTTTTTTGACGGATTTGCGGCTCGCATCTTAAAAGTAACATCACCGATTGGTAAAGACCTTGATAGTTTAGCCGATATGGTAACTTTTGGGGTTGTGCCCGGGGTGATGATGTTTAAACTTTTTAAAATCACAATTCCTATTCAAAATTGGGAAGGCTGTGTTGGTTGCGAAATGCCCGGACATTATTTAACGCCTTCTGTTTTGGAAAGTTATTTACCTTATCTTGCTTTATTGATTCCGATTTTTTCCGCCATTCGTTTAGCCAAATTCAATAACGATACAAGGCAAACAGAATCGTTTATTGGTTTGCCAACGCCTGCCAACGCTATTTTAATTTGTTCTCTTCCACTTATAATTTATTTTTCCAGTGGTATTGATGGTTCCATTTATCCAACAAGAGCTTCCATGATCATAAATCAATATGGATTTTTAACTAGCCTGACTCTAATAACATCCCTCCTTCTCATCGCCCCTATCCCGCTCTTCGCACTCAAATTCAAAAATTTTAAATGGAGGGGAAATGAGATCCGCTTTGTGTTTTTAATTTGGAGTTTGTTGTCTCTTGTATTTCTTCAATTTATTGGCATTCCTTTTATCATAATTTCCTATATCCTATTTTCGCTTATTAATAATTTGTTTTTAAAAAAGGAAAAAAATGCTTAACTTTAAATTATGAACGAAGTGTTTTTTTTGATAGAAGAATCCCAAGAAGGTGGTTTTATCGCCAAAGCTCTTGGCGAATCAATCTTTGCCGAAGCTGATACTTTAGATGAATTAAAAGCGGAAATAAAAGATGCCGTTAAATGTCATTTTGAGGCGGATAAACTTCCTAAAATTATTCGTTTACACTTAGTAAAAGAGGAAATTCTTACTCTATAACTTAAATGAAAATTCCGAGGGATCTTTCTGCAAGCGATTTAATTAAATTGTTAAACAAGTTTGGTTTTGTTCCTACAAGGCAAACGGGTAGTCATATTAGACTTACTTCCAATTTTAACGGTCAGCACCATATCACAATACCGAATCATGATCCTTTAAAATTAGGAACTCTAAACGCTATTTTAAACGACGTTGCTATTTATTTAGGAATAGAAAAATCCAAGTTATTATCTGAGCTTTTCTAACATTAAGCTAATTATTAACATTTTTCAAATCCAATTTTAAAAACGCCTTAAACTTATTACATTAGCACTTCTTAAAAATGACCTATGAAATACATTGCAGATATTGATGTAATGCCCCTTAAAGCATTATTAGACCCGCAAGGAAAAGCCGTTACCGGCTCAATGAAAAACCTTGGTTTGCCCGAAATTGAAAACGTGCGTATTGGCAAGCACATTACCTTAGAAATTGAGGCCGCCTCTGAAGATGTTGCCAAACTGAAGGTGGACGAGGCCTGCAAAAAATTATTGTGCAATCAAATTATGGAAGGCTACCAAATAAAGTTAACACCTTCTAAATAATTTGTTTATTACAATCATTACACTACATTTGAACCTCAAAATTAAATCTTAAGCTATAAACAATTAATTCTAAAATCCATCATGGGATATTTATTTACATCAGAATCAGTTTCTGAAGGACACCCGGACAAAGTATCCGATCAAATTTCGGACGCGCTAATCGATAATTTTTTAGCAGTTGACGCGCAAAGTAAAGTGGCTTGCGAAACACTTGTTACAACTGGACTCGTTGTTTTAGCAGGTGAAGTAAAATCAAAAGCGTATTTAGATGTGCAAGAAATTGCGCGCGAAGTGATCCGTAAAATCGGATACACAAAAGCGGAATACATGTTTGAAGCAGATTCTTGCGGAATTATTTCGGCTATTCACGAACAATCATCGGATATTAATCAGGGCGTTGATAAAAAGAAAAAAGAAGAACAAGGTGCCGGTGATCAGGGGATGATGTTTGGTTACGCTACTAACGAAACCGATAATTACATGCCTTTGCCTTTAGACCTTGCTCACCGTTTATTGTTAGAATTAGCTGCTATTCGTAAAGAAGGCAAACAAATGAAATATTTACGTCCCGATGCAAAATCACAAGTAACGATAGAGTACAACGATAAAAATCAACCTATCCGTATTGATACTATTGTAATTTCAACACAACACGATGATTTTACAAAAGGTAATCAAACTAAAATGCAGGAACAAATTACAAAAGATGTTGTTGCTATTTTAATTCCACGCGTAAAAAAAGGTTTAAAAACTTCGTTGCATAAATTATTCAACGATAAAATAACTTACCACATCAACCCAACCGGAAACTTTGTTATTGGCGGTCCGCACGGCGATACAGGTTTAACTGGCCGTAAAATTATTGTAGATACTTATGGCGGAAAAGGCGCGCATGGCGGCGGGGCTTTTTCGGGTAAAGACCCAAGTAAAGTGGATCGTTCTGCAGCCTACGCCACACGCCACATTGCAAAAAATTTAGTTGCAGCAGGTGTGTGTGATGAAATATTGGTACAAGTTTCTTACGCTATCGGTGTTGCAAAACCTTGCGGCCTTTACGTAAATACTAACGGCACATCTAAAGTAAAAATGACAGATGGCCAAATTGCGAAATTAGTTGAGGAAGTGTTTGACATGCGCCCTTACTTTATTGAACAACGCTTAAAATTGCGAAACCCAATGTACAGCGAAACTGCTGCTTACGGACACATGGGGCGCAAAAACGAAACGGTTACCAAAACATTTAAAATACCGGGAGGAAAAACCATTACTAAAAAAGTGGAATTATTTACCTGGGAAAAATTAGATTATGTAAGCAAAGTAAAAGCTGCTTTCAAAATAAAATAAGTAAGCATTTATAAAAATAAAAAGCCGTTCAGTAATTTGAACGGCTTTTTTATTTGCTAATTATACCAATTCTGGGTTTAAAGCAGTCCAAAGTTAAATTAGTAAAAACTCCTGTTTTACGCACTTTTAAAAAACACGCTCTGTAATGCCTTATTTTATTGAAAAATGTTTTTTAGTTGGGTGTCCCATTGCTACTTTTGGGTATGTTTATTCGAAAAAAGCCTAACAA
>JANYBY010000263.1 GCA_025360565.1 Bacteroidota bacterium | reverse complement strand
CGGGTTCTTTGTCGGGCATGCTCGGACATATTTTTTTAACCTCAAACGAGCCCGACTCGGCAATTATTTATGCTAACAAAGCATTAGAGCGTTGTATAGTGAATCAAAACAAAACGGGAATATTGGACGCCAAAAATGTAATTGCCAATGCGTATATATTAAAAAATGATCCGGCAAAGGCAAAAGAAATTTATTTGTCAAGTTTTGCTTTAATAAAAGAATTGGGTTATACATCCACCACGGCAAAAGTTTATAAAGGCCTGGCCGAATCTGAATTTAAATTAGGAAAATCGGCCGATGCGTATGATCACCTGAAAGAATTTATAAAAATAAACGATTCCATTTTTAAACAGGATTCGCAAAAACAAATGGCGCAGGTAGAAGCTTCTTTTCAAAATGAAAAAAAACAAATGCAGATAGAATCGCTTAACCGCGATAAAAATTTAAAAGACGTTGAGTTGCTGGCCCGCAGTAATCAGATACATCAGCAAAACACACAAAAAATAATCATGGGCATTGGGTTACTCATCGCTTTTGTATTTTTATTTTTTATATGGAAGAGCTATAACCAAAAACGAAAAGACAATCAGCTTATTAAAGAACAAAGAGATAAAATGGAACAGCAAAAAATGCTGGTGGAAGAAAAGAATACCGAAGTGCTGGATAGTATTAATTACGCCAAACGCTTGCAGGACGCCATTTTGCCGAGCCCATTCGAAATTGGAATTGTTTTTAAAGAAACATTTATTTTATACGAACCCAAAGAAATTGTTGCCGGCGATTTTTATTGGATCGGAAAACATGGCGGCAAAGTTTACTTGGCGGTGTGCGATTGCACGGGCCACGGGGTGCCGGGCGCCATATTAAGTGTAATTGGGCAAAATGGTTTAACACGCTGTGTAAAAGAATTTGCTTTGGAAGAACCCGGAGAAATATTGGACAGGCTTTCACAAATTGTGGAAGAAACTTTTTCGCACACGTATAAAGATGTGAGGGATGGAATGGATATTTCATTATGTTCATTCGCAATGTCCAACGGAACCACCGATGAAGTGTGTACCATGAAATGGGCGGGGGCAAATAACCCTATATGGCTCATTAATAAAGCGGGCGAGTTCAAAGAAATTAAAGGAGATAAGCAGCCCATTGGTAAATACGAAGTAAAAAAACCTTTTACTACGCATACAATAAAATTATTTGACAACGACAGTCTTTATATTTTTACCGATGGTTTTGCCGATCAGTTTGGCGGGCCGCGCGGTAAAAAATTTAAATACGCACAATTAAAAGAGCTTCTTGTTAAAGATCATGCAAACGATATGCAAACCCAATTGGCAACATTAGATGGTGCTTTCAGAAATTGGAAAGGAAACCTTGAGCAGGTCGATGATGTCTGCATGATTGGAGTGCGTTTTTAGCGCTCCGAGCATGCATAGACATCACGATCCCGAGCAAAGGCTGAATAAAAAAGAATTTCCTCGGGATGGATGATGTGTGTATGATAGGGATCAGGGTGTAAAATTAAAGGGTAGTTCGACTGGGCTGTGCTACTAAGGCGTTTATTTAATTTCAAGGAATGCCGTATCTTCACTTGCAAGAAATTCGTGGATCAATTTAACATCCGCTTGCAGCCTTAACCCAATTTTTTCAGTTGTTGAATTACCAAGTCTAAGTAAAATTATTTTTGGCGGCGAACCTTTTAAAGTTGAAATGTCTATAAAATCAAAGTCAAAAGTCACTATGCAAAAGTTATTGTTTTTAGCAAATTCCCAAATGTCTATGTCTTTTGAACCTTCAAGTCTTATGTCGGACAGGTGTTTTGCACCCGGAAAAACGTCCTCTACTTTTTTAGCAATCTTATAGGAAATGTTCTGGTCGAACAGAAGCATCATGAAGCAATTTTGTATTTATGTTCTCTGTCTGCGGCAAATGCTAAGCAGGCCCGTATAGCCTGAACGTTTAATTCAGGGAAGTCTGAAATGATTTGTTCATGTGTCATGCCCTCAGCCAACCAGCCTAAAACATCATAAACGGAAATGCGGGTATTTTTAACGCAGGGTTTTCCGAAACGAACGTTGGGGTCAATGCATATATGATCAGTATAATTCATTCATTCAAAGATAGGCAATTTTTACGAATCAACCAACAAATTGGCGGTAACCTTTTACCACCCACACTATAAAATTATTTGATTCGAATAGCCTTTATATTTTTACCGATAGTGCTTGTTGAGGGAAAGTGATTGTAGCCGGAAACGCACCATAAGTATGCGGGGTAAAATAGTGGGAGCGCTGGCTACCTATACGTTGTTATAACCAGTACGGCGCACACAGTTTAATTTCTGATCACGTGTCTGCCGTTATTTAATTGGAAAAGTTGGAAAGTCAACTAACCACATCATTGTCATACCAGCAATACCACCTAAAAGAGCGAGAGCAAAAAATATTTTGATTAATGTCGGCGTCGGCGTAACTGAATTACCAAACCCTCGTATATGAACAAAACCTGGATGTCGTATTAGAAAGTCTGCACCATTTTTAAAGTAAACCCACCGAACGCTTAAGGCCCAAACAATAATTATATAAAAATGAAATGTCAACACGAAAGGATTAAATGATTTTGGATTAAAATAGTCGAAAACACTATTTGTCTGTGCAGTTATGTCGCCAAGAGCCATAATAACCCAAGGGATGTTACCGTAAATTAGCATTGCTTTGAATAATTAGTCGTAACCGATTTTTAAGTCGGGGTTTTGGTCAATGTATTTTTGTGTCCGCGGTTTTAGAATGAAGTAGTTGGCGGTTGTCACTACAATAAACATTAACCAAGCGTGTCGAAAAACGAAGTCCATTATTTATTTGATTTGTTGTCTGAGTAAATATTTTTGTCCTACGGAATGTCTGTCCGCCGTATTGGTTATAACGTTTTGCGGCCTTGCGCCGTTTTTTGCTAAGTCCAAGTTATGCATTTGAGCGTTAACACGCAAAAAATGGAGCGAGACCGCTGTTATAACTTGTTGCCGGCACACAGGTAATTCACGCTCTCGTGTCTGCCGATAATTTTAAATTAGTCTACCGTTATTAATTTCATTTGTTTTGTAAGCACCCATTTATTCATTGGAACTCTTCTTCCTTTGCGCTTTGCGAAAACCTTTTCGTCTTCATACACAGGAATTAAACTTATTTTGTCAATGAAAACTCTTTTTTTAAGTCGCATTTGATTTCTGAAGTAATTATAATTTTGTTCGATAATATAGCAGTCAAACTTATATTCTTTAAAGGTGATTGTGGTGTCCTTTAAATAGGTATTGGCGAAGGAAGGCGAGTCGTCGCAGTCATTAAATTCTTTTCGGTAATTATGGTCTGCATTTAAAACAGAGTCGAAGCACATTTTGTAGCCCACACGATTGTCTACTGTGTCGCGTTTGTTTATTGGATAAATATATTCACTCATGTCTTTGTTTTGCAAAGGATCTCGATAGCTTAAGAATAGAGAATCGTGTCGCTTTATGAATTTAAATTTAACAAAAAAATATTCTCTAGATTCGTTTTTTACGAAATAGACTTGTTGTATTTCTATTTTGATTGATTCGACGGAAATGTATTTTTCGAGCGACCAAGGCAACCGGGCCAACGAGAGCTTCCACTGGGCGATGGTCACCGGTGATTACCATAATGGCCCTCTGTCCTTGCTCATTCCCTTTGG
>JANYBY010000292.1 GCA_025360565.1 Bacteroidota bacterium | reverse complement strand
CATCCTTATCAAATACCAATAATGTATTTTTATAATTTACTTCCGAAATAAAATTCAGGTTTTTTTCTACGGCTATTTTTTCATAATTGGCAATGATGTCTTTTAAGAACATGTCCAGATTGCCCACCGTACCGCTCAGTTTATAATTTGCATTCTCTATTTTCGAAACATCGAGCATTTGATTAATGAGCTCGTTTAAACGCACCACATTTTTTTCTGCAAGATTAATGTAGTATGTACTTTCTTCATCATGCAATTTTGGCTTAAGGGTTTTAAGGGGTGCTTGTATCATGCTCAGCGGGGTTCTTATTTCGTGCATAATATTGGCAAAGAATTTCTCTTTGGCTTTTTCTATTTTTACCGCAACTCTTTTGTTAAAAGTGATGTAAAATACAATGCCTATAATTATTAAAATAAGCAGTACAAATAATAATATGTATAAGTATATTTTCTTTTGCTGATCGGCTATTTCTTTGTTCTTTAATGTAAGGGTCATTTCCTGAAGCAATACTTTTCTATTCGTTTCCAGTTCGTATTGTTTGCCCAGTTTTTGTGTATAAATTGTTATTTCATCTTTTTGTAGTGAATCTTTTAGTTCCAATAGTTTTCTAAAATAATCGCTCGAATTTTTAAAATCTTTCAGATCGTAATATACTTCAGAAAGATTTCCGTACAATGTAACTTTTTCCGATTGAGATTCTGCCAGTGCAACAGCCGCCAAATAATAATTTAAAGCCTTAGCGTGTTCTTTTTTTGTTTGAAAAACATAGCCCAAATTAAATAAGGAAGTTATTTCGCTTCGCTTGTCCTTTTGATTGCGCCAAATAGCCAACGATCGTTGCCAATAGAGTTCGGCCGAATCTCTCAGATTTTTAGACTCGAAATTCTTATCCCATATATTCGGGTCATTTCCCGGCGCGTCCAGATTATTTTTTCTTACAAATACGGCGAAATAATATCCGGCTTGCCCATTAAAATAATTTGCTAAAAGAACAGAGTCTTTTTTTACATAGGCAATTTTGCGCACTTTATTTAATAAACTGGCTGAGCTGTCGTATTCTTTCAATCTTCTATAAATGGAAGAGGTATTTAACATGGAATTGCAAAGTGAGATAGAATCGCCAATTTTTTCTTTTAAAATAATTTCTTCCTGAAAAAAATGTTTTGCATCGATATAACTTTTTTGTTTATAATATAAAACACCAACCGAACTTAATATAGTCGCTTCATTTTCAATATCCTTATTTTTTTTACAGAGCTTTAAGGTTTTAAAATAAATTTCAAACGCTTCGGCTGTTTTATTTTGATCAACAAATACACTTGCTATAACTTGATTTGCTTTGATCTGATAATTTATTGAACTCGCTGTTTCTGCCTCTTTCAATAATAGATTTGAATAGTACAGCGCCGAATCCAAGTCATCATTTCTATTAGCCTGACGGGCTTTGGTAAATAAGGATCTTAATAAACTGTCTTGCGCATGCATAGAGCAGGTTAAAAAAATCATTGAAATATAAATTATTCTTTTCAAGGCATGTGGTGAGTTAAATCGAACCATTATTTATTTTTTCCTATTGTCAGTATTTCTTTGCCTAGGCCTGTAAAAGCGACTATATTGAGCGGAAATTCTAAAAACACATGCAAAAAGCTGAGAAAAAATAAAACGTTCATTCCCAATGTATAATCGTACGCGTAAATGCCAATTGATAAAAGCCACAAACCAATGGTTACAATTAATGTCATTTTTGGTACCAAATGCCATTTAATAACCGAAGTTTTTGAAAACCAATTTAAATAATGATACGTATACGCGAACGCGATAAAGCGCATAACCACAAAGCCCGCGTTGGCAGTAAAGATCTGGCTTTCTTTGGTAAATTTATCCATTTTCAAAAAATCTACCAGATAAAAATTTAATTGTGAAAAGGAAGAGTAACTTTTTTGCGTGTATTGACTCACCTGGTAATTTAAACCTTGCGGTTGAACAATAAAAAGAACAAACGCACAGATGATTAAAACCAATATGGATATGGCGCCCGGCCACGATCTTTCTTTTAACGTGCCATATAACATAAATGCCCAGGTAAAAATAAATACATGAATTATGGTTGGCAAAAAAACAGCCACCCAAATAAAATAGTTGGGAATATTATTTAAAAACGAGGTAACAATAAATACCAATATAATAACGGCAACACGGTACAGCCAGTCTTTAATAAAAACAAATACTATGCTGCCGAGTACCGCTACAAAGATCACATCGGCTGTGAGCGTTTCTATTTTTGGTTGATGGTAATTCCAATAAACTAAAATAACGCAGGCGATGGCTAAAAAAACAAAATCGTATTTACCTTTTGTAAAATAATTTTTTTTATGCAACCAGCCAATTTCGGTGAGGTAATGCAAAGGCCCCAAAACGCCGTAAGAAAATAAAAATAATTCGAACGGAATAAAAAACGCTACAATGCAAGATAAAATTATCAGTCCCGTATTTATATGATGAATGGAAGAGGATCTCATTTTTTTGCTTTGGAAGCTTTAGCCAGGCTGTATTCTTTTATAAAATCGGCCCATGACATTTTTTTGTAACTGTTTTCAGCAAAATATTTCAGAATGGGTTTTATTTGTTCGGGCGATTGGTAATAATTTAAAACATCGAGATTATTTAATTGTTCGTCTAATATACACAAAGCCGGCATTGAAAACCGGTTGTTAGAGAGCTTTGCACCCAAGTTATGCATTGGATATCCATTAATAAGCGTTTTAAAATATTTTTCGTTCTTAAATTTTACGGTGTCGTCCCTTTCTACATCAAAGCTGACGAGGTAAAAGTTTTTGTTTAAATAATTAGCTATGCTTGTATCTACAAAAGTTGTTTTTGACATTATGCGGCAGCTGTTACAAAACGAGGATTCAAAATTTACAAGAACTTTTTTTGGTTTTTTTTGTATTAATTTTTCTACCTCAGTAATGGAATATACTTTAACCGCTTTTTTCTTGAACGCTGTATCATAAAATGTGTGGTTAAAATGAATATTAAATTCATCAAACGTACTCGTTCGCCATGCATTCTCAACCATAAATACCAGAATGGGTTCTATCTTTTTATCTTCCAAAAATCCCTGCGTAAGCAAATTATATTCAAAATTATTGGTGATAAAAACGGTAGAAGGATAACTTAATTTATTGCCTAAAAATTTTATAGCCAACTCGTGGGGCGTTTTGGGTTCTTTAGAAAGGGGCTTGTAAATTTTGCCGTTATACTCCACCGTATCTTTGCCTTCAGCATTAAATTTTACGGGGTAAAAATTGGCGTTAATATAATTTGCAAGCGCCTGGTTTGAATAGGTGGTCTTCATCATGTGTTTGCACCAGCCGCACCAATCGGTATAAAAATCAATGAACACGGGCTTTGGCACCACTTTGTTCTTTTCCTGCATTTCTTTTAGGGTGAGCCAATTTACCAGGCCGCTTGTTTCATTTTGAGCAGAAAAAGAACCCATGAAAACAAACAAAAAAATAAAGTTTGTAAGAGTATTACTTAACATTGGCTTAATTTTAGAAAAAATCAAAGGTTTATTTTTGTGTAAAGTTAAAACTTATCTTATGATTAAAAAATTACTGTCAATTGCCCTTTTTATCCGTTTAACAAGCAATGTAAATGCTCAAAGTTTTTCGCTATATTATTCTTTTAGTTCGGTAACCGGAACCGCGGCTTTAATAACTGTAGACCCAACCCCTG
>JANYBY010000206.1 GCA_025360565.1 Bacteroidota bacterium | reverse complement strand
CGGCATTAGTAACTCAAACAGCGGTAACAACTGTAACGGTTAATCCAAGTCCAACTTTAGCACCAACATTTACGCAGGCCACGTGTACAAATAGTAA
This sequence comes from Bacteroidota bacterium, assembly GCA_025360565.1. Lineage (GTDB taxonomy): Bacteria > Bacteroidota > Bacteroidia > B-17B0 > Aurantibacillaceae > Aurantibacillus. The sequence goes on along the minus strand of JANYBY010000206.1, from coordinate 4,764 downwards.
TAACGCGGTAAATTTAAATCTCACATTTATTCCTCCAAATCCCGTCCCCGGTTATACGGTGGCGTGGTCACCAACACCCCCCAGTGTTTTGTCGCCAACACAAACCTCTGCAACCAATGTTGCTCCGGGCACAACCAGTGTGCTTGTAACGGCCAATGGCGGGTGTACAACTGCAGTTGTATTTACAATGGGCATAATACCGCCCGCCTGTAGTTTTACAATTAGTCCTCCCGGCGGAACTTATTCAATTACCTGTACAACACAAACTATTAATTTAACGGCTGCTCCTGCTGCTAATACGTATACCTGGATAAGTATAACCAATCCTTCATTAACCGGAAGTTCAGTTTCCTTTACTGCTGCCGGAAATTATACGGTTACAAGTACCGAACCGGTTGGCGGCTGTACTTCAACACAAACAATTGCTATTGGTATGAATACCCTTGCACCAACAAACAGTGTAAATCCTGTTAGCCAGGCAATCACCTGCGCTTCAAACGCGGCAGTAACTTTTTCAGGAACCGTTTCAAATCCAACAATAAATATTCAGCACGATTGGTACAGTCCTTTAAATCCTCTACCGGGCGGTGTTCCAATTGCTACATCTAACAACACCATTAGTATTTTATCAGGTGCATTGCCTCCCGGCGTTTACACTTTAGTTACTACCTATTTACCAAACGGCTGTACTACCAAAAAAACAGTAACCATTACTTCTTTGTCGGCATGGCCTACATTTGGAATAAACAGTTCAACCAATTTTTCTGTGGGTTGTTCACCTTTAAACACAACAACGCTTTCAATTACGAATGCAGTTTCAACACAAACACCTCCTTCAACCTGTAGCTTTACTTTTTTACCTCCGGGCTTTGGTGGTACTTTAGCAGCAGGACCATATAGCGGAAATACTTCTACGGTAACAACCTTACCGGGAACATGGACGGTAATTGTGAGTGATAATAGTAATGGATGTACAACAAAACTATCTGTTCCTATAATACAAAACACAGTTTCACCGCATGTTGCGGTTACCACAACTTCGCCGAGCATGAGTCAAACGTTAACGTGTTATAATCCTACATTGCTAGCAACAGGAACCTCGTCAACACCAAACACACAAATTAACTGGTTACAACCAATTGCTCCGCCATTAGTTACTACATCAACAATACTTGTTGGCCCGGGCAGCGGACCAAATACAAGTACAACATCTTTAACCTATGCAAACTACACAGTTATATCAACTAATACGCTTAACGCATGTGTAACAACATCCGTTGTTGTAATCAGCCAAAACTTTAAACCGCCGGTTTCATCACCAACAATTTCAATTGGTACACCAACTGCAATATATTGTACTGTTGGATTAAATCCGGTAGTATTAACTACAGGCGCAAGTACAACAACTTCGGGCATGGGCCCATTGGCATTTCCGCTTCCATACTTATGGCAAGGCCCATCGCCGCAGGCTACAACAACGGGCGTTTCAAGTTACAGTTGTTATATTGCCGGCATTTATACACTAACTATTCAGGATAATGCGAACGGATGTTTAAAAACAGGAACCATAAATGTTTTGGATAGAACCCAACCACCTGTAATAACAGATCCTGTTGCCAATGCAACATTAGATTGCGGATCAAACTCGGCATCCTTGTCAATTGCATTAACCGGAACGACTACAGGCGGCAACAGATTTTTATTTAAAACATACCCTTCAGGGGCATCGTTTACTCCAACAAACGCCATCTCGGTAAATATTAATCCTATACTTAGCGGAACCAGCGCATCTCTGATCTTAGTGTCCGATATTGGATCTTACATTTACATTGTAACAAATACGTTAACAGGTTGTACCGCAAACGGAACATTTATTGTTGGCGCAGGCGGATTAGATGCTAATTTTGAGCCAAGCCCATCATCAGGATATGGTTCTGCCGCTGAACCTTTAAATGTAACGTTCAATAATCTTACTACAAGTATTTTTGGTTCATCAAGTATTACTTGCGTTTGGAGTTTTGGTAACGGCACAAGTTTAACTACAACCGTTAATACTAATCCTACAGCCAGCTATTCGGCTCCGGGAACATATACTGTAATGTTACTGGCCTCGAAAGGAGGTTGTATGGATACCGTTTACAAAACCGTAACGGTTGAAATCCCTTCTAAACTAGAAGTTCCAAACATTTTTACGCCAAATGCTGATGGAAGCAATGATGTGTTCTTCTGCAAAACATCAAACCTGAGTGAAATCACCGCGTTTGTGTTTGATCGTTGGGGAAATAAAGTTTACGAAACCACCAGCACCAGCGGAAACATTGCGTGGGATGGAAAAAATCAACAAGGTAAAGAGTGCCCTTCGGGTGTGTATTTTTACATTATTAAAGCCACCGGAAAAGATGGTATGAAATACGATACTAAAGGAAATGTAACTTTATTCAGATAATAACTTCATAATGTTCGTTTTAAAAACCCGTCTCCATAAAGTGAGACGGGTTTTTTTTTAAATTTGATTTGGCTTAACCTGTAACCTTTTTTAATTAAGTTATTATAAATCTATTCAACCATCCTTAAAATATTTATTGATCGCGTTAAGTATTTCTGTTCATTTTTTTTCGCAGAATGTTACTATTAAAGGAAAAGCCCATACATCTTATAAAGGCAAACTGATTCAACTATTTACCCTTACCGATTTTATTACAAACATAAAACAAAAGGAAGCCCAGGATACAATTGAAAATGACGGGTTTTTTGAAATTACTTTTCACACGGCTTACACCCAACCCGTATTCTTAAAAATTGATAATGTAACCGCTAAGTTATACGTACAACCCGATTTTGTTTACGGCATAACCATTCCTGAGCTTGATCCCGGATTTGATTATAAGAACGATGCTGAACTTCCGGTTAATATTGGTATTGTTGGGAACGATAGTACTGAACTGAACGCGCTTACTTTTGATTACCAGAATTTGTTCAATAATTTATTCACCTCAAAAAATAGTAGATTTATTTCGAGGGCCGCCATGTTTAAGAGAGCCGATTCGTTAAAAAAAATATGCACTAACAGATACGCCAAAATTGACAATGCATATTTTAAAAGTTATTACGAGTACTCTATCGCATCCATTAACGCCAGTGTTTCGAGGGGCGAGAATTATTTGATCAACGGTTATATTGCCGGTAAACCCATTCAATATACGCAGTACGAATACATGCAATTTTTTAATTCCTGCTTTACAGGTTATTTAAATACACTTGCCTCAAGCACCAAAGGCCAATCGCTCTACAGCATAATTAATACAAAAGCCAGTTACGATCTGTTGACTGATTTTTTAAACAAGGATAAGTTTTTGAAGAACGACTCGTTACGCGAAATAGTAATTATAAAAAATTTATGGGATTTTTATTACAACGCCGAGTTTAACCCCGATGGTATTGAAGCAATTATCTCAACCATTAATCAAAAAACACAAATACAAGCGCATAAAAAAATAACTGGCACCATGTTATTGTATTTTAATAAAATGCAGCCGGGCTCGCCAGCTCCAAACCTGCAAGCCCGTAATAAAACCGGAACCATAAGCGAACTGGGGGCCTTTAAAAATAAATGGCTCTACCTTAATTTTTTCTCAACCAAAAACAGCGAGAGTGTAAAAGAAATGCCCAAAATTGCCGCTCTTAAAAAGAAACTGGGAGACAAAATAGTTTTTGTAAGTATTTGTCTCGACGACAGTTTAAAAACATATATCACTTATTTAAAAACAAATCCAAAATTTGACTGGAACATCTGGTATAATTACGACAAGTCGATCATTAAAACGGCGAAAGAAAATTATTTTGTCATAGGTACACAAGCTTATTTTTTAATAAATAATTTCGGGTACCTTGCCCAATCCCCTGCCCCATCGCCCTCTAACGGTATTGAGTTTAAATTGAACAGTTTGTTTAAACCAAACAGAAGGAACACCAAAACCGGAACACGCTAAATGCATTTGGAAATAAATAAAAAGTCTATTTGGGCTGAACAAATTGTTTATGAAGACAATCATATTTTAGTGTTGAATAAATTGCCTTCTGAAATCGTGCAAGGCGATAAAACCGGCGATATGCCTTTAAGCGAAAAAATAAAACATTTTATTAAAGAAAGAGATAATAAACCCGGAAATGTTTTTTGCGGTGTTATTCATCGGTTAGATAGGCCTGTGAGCGGGCTTATTATCTTTGCCAAAACAAGCAAAGCTCTTTCGCGGTTCAACGAATTGTTTCGCGATAAAACCATCAGCAAAACCTATTTAGCGGTTGTAAAAAATAAACCGAATAATGAAAAAGGCCTGCTCACGCATTATTTGGTAAAGAACGAAAAAACAAATACCTCAAAAGCCTATCCTAAAGAAATTGCGGGTAGCTCTAAAGCGCTATTGGAATATGAATTAATTGCCTCTTCGGATAATTATCATTTACTTAAAATTAAATTGTTAACCGGACGTCATCACCAGATCCGCTGCCAGCTTAGTGCCATGGGCTGCCCAATTAAAGGCGATCTTAAATATGGCTTTAACCGCACCAACGATGGGGGCTTTATTCATTTGCACAGTTATCAGTTAGAATTTGTCCATCCCGTAAAAAAAGAAAATATTGTTATTAAATGTTTGCCTATTAGCAGCGATGCGGTGTGGAATTATTTTAGCAAGAGTATTTTGTGATATAACACCGTCCTTGCGAGCCGCGCTCATGTGTTCACCGGCGGCGAAGCAATCTTTT
>JANYBY010000189.1 GCA_025360565.1 Bacteroidota bacterium | reverse complement strand
GGAGGCCACGCTGCCTTCTTTATATCCTTCTTCCTCGGTTAATTTCATACTCCTAAAAAAATATTCCAATGCTTTTTTTGAATCGCCTTGGTTATTATAAATATTTCCAATTAGATTTAAGGAAAATGCAATTAAAACTTTGTCGCCTATTTCTTCTCTAATTTTTAGGGCTTTGCTATAGTACTCTAAAGCCCTTATAATGTCGCCCTGAAATTCAAATATGTGTCCAAAATTTGCAAAACCATTAGCAATCCCATCTTTATCATTTAATGACTCTGAAATTTTTAAGCTCTTCGTGTAATATTCCAATGCTTTTATGGGATTATCTTCGTTGTAATGTCCGGCTATATTATTAAGAGCCAGTGCCAGATGTTGCCTATTTCCCGTTTTTTCAATTATTTTTATTGCTTTTTCGGAAAACTCAAGAAATTTGTCATGTTCACCTTTATCATTATAATAACGTCCATAGTTATTATAAACATTGATAAGTTTTTCTAGATAAAAATTATGAAATTGATGACCATTAGTTTCTGCACGGAGTTTAGTTTTTAAAAAATTTTCAAAAAAAAGATTATTCTTTAAAAATGAATCTTTTGTTGTATCGGCATGAACTAATAGATCTAAAATATTACACCTTGTCGTATCATGCTTTGCATTTTTAAGAAGGAGTTTTAAAGAGTCGATCGTGCGGTTTTGTGAAAATGCAGTAAGTCCCAAAAACAAAATACCGGCGAATATGAAGGTTTTAAATTTCAGAATCATAAATATAATGGTTTTGAAACTGTAATCGAAATCTATAATATATTGACATAAAATAAAAGTTTATCTTTATCAAAAATTCTAAAAACTGAAATGAAAAAGTTAGTATTTATTTTATTGGCCCCATTATTCGGAATAGGGCAGAATTGTTCTGAGATAATTAAAAAAACAGACGATATAACCGGCGAAATTAGTTTTAAAACCCCTGTAACAGAGGATATACGTTTCATAAAAATGATCGATAAAAGCGGCGAGCTTTATTTTATGAGCCTTTCGTATTATGGTAAAAGTGTTATTGCCGATGCTACCGGGGTTATTCTTACTTTGGAAAATGGAAGCAAAATAGAAAAACCAAATCAAAAGGTTAAATGCGAAGTGAACAGCGATGGTTATATTTATAAATCATTTTTTTCATTATCAAAAGCAGAAAAGGAACAGTTGTCAAAGTCTAAATTAACAGCGTTTAAATTGTATATTTTTCCAAAAGAGGTAGAGGCAATAATGCAGGAAAGTAATCTCAAAAATTTTAATTGCCTTATCACAGCCAAATAAGGGCTAATACCTGGTCTTTGCGGATTAAACCATTGTATTTATCGCATCTTTACATCCTTTTATTCATACATTCCTTTCATTTAAAAGAATAAAACAGCTATTGCTTTTCATGATATCTAATGCTATCTTTGAAATTGATATTTTAAGTTCTCATTGTTCTAATAAAAAAACGCGAACATGAAAAAAATTTACTTCTCTTTTTTATTCATATTTCTTTTTGTCGGTACGTGCATTTTTGCTCAAGTAACTACTTTTAATTATACAGGCGCATTTCAAACATACCTTGTACCCGCCGGTGTAACCACCATTTGCGTTGATGTTAGGGGTGGGCAAGGCATGAGCAATCTTGTTGGTAATGCGGGCGGCGGAAATGGTGGTCGTGTTACAGGTACATTAACCGTTGTGCCGGGCGCAACACTTAGAATTTATGTGGGCAACGGAGGTGTTATTTCAAACGCCGGCGGGTTTAATGGCGGCGCTAACGGCGGCGTTGTTGTACCTAATATTGCTGAAAGTCCTTCTGTTTGTGCAACTTCTTGGGGCGGCGGTGGTGGCGGCTCTTCTGATATTCGTGTTACGCCATATGCTTTAGCAAACAGAGTTGTTATTGCCGGCGGCGGCGGTGGAACAGGTGGAGAAAGACAATTAAATTGTTCGCCGGGCTGTGGCGGCGGCGGCGGCGGCGGTTATTATGGTGGCGGTGGCGGCGGTGCCTATGGCGGTTCGCCGGGCTTCGGTGGTACACAAGCTGCGGGTGGCGCTGGCGGTGCATCGTGTTGCGGCTGTCCATTATCCCCTCAACCGGGAGCGGCTGGAGTGCTTGGTATTGGCGGCGCGGGCGGTAATTTAAGCGGGGGTAATTTACAATTTGCTGATGACTTTGGTTGTTTAGGCGGTCCGGGTGGTGCCAACATTGGGGGTCAAGGCCCTAATTGCACGGGCGGCACAGGATGCCCGAGTACATGGGCAGGGGCAAGCGGCGGCGGCGGAAGTAATTTTGTTGGCGCTTTGGTTGGTTCAACTAACACGCAAGGTTTTCAATCGGGTAACGGACAAGTAATTATTAATTGCGTGATATTACCCATAACGCTTATGAACTTTGATGCAAAATATAAAAAAACGGAGCAAGTTGTTGAATTAAACTGGAGCACTTCAACTGAAAGAAATAACAAAACATTTATTGTTGAAAGATCAACAGACGCTTTAGATTGGCAAACAGTTTCTACATTGGAAGGAGCGGGAACAAGCAATGTAATGTTGAATTACAGATCTAAGGATGAAACCCCTTTTAACGGTGTATCTTACTATCGCCTAAATCAAATTGATTATAACGGGAATTCAACTTTTTCGGATATAACTGAGGTAAATATTAATGCGGATTACGCGGTAAATATTTCTCCAAACCCTACAAACGGAAATATTACTTTAAAATATTCGTGCCAAACCTGCGATGCAATAAGTGTTCAGGTAACGGATCTTTCGGGAAAAGTATTTTCGGTGAAAGCGTTTACCCAAGTGCAAAAAGGAACTAACAATTACGAGATCAATACCTCTGACCTTGCACCGGGAATGTATTTTATCCGCGCAACCAATTCGCAAAAAACTTTTAATTTAAAATTCGCGAAGGAGTAAACGTAAATAGAAAGTCATCCTATCTTTTTCTCCATCAAATAATGTTGAATTATTCCCCAAAGTAAAAAGGACCTTTCTTTGATAGTATAGCCGGCGTTTTCGTAAAATTTTACCGCGTTCTCCCGTGCTTGTAATTCAATGGTATTTAATTTTAGTTCTTTTCCTTTTATCTCTAAATATTTTACAATTAATTTGCCCAAACCTTTGCCCTGATAATTGTTATCTACCGCCATAAATCGGATCTGGCCAACTTTACCCTCATTTTCCTGTAATCTTCCGCAAGCAATGGCATTACCTTTTTCATCAGCTATAAAGGCGTTAATACTTGTTTCTTCTAATGAGTCTGTAGCCGTGTCGGCGGGCTGATTCCAGGGTTGGCGCAAAATAATGTACCGCAATTTTAAAATAGCGTCGAGCTCTTCTTTTGTATTTGCGGAACGTACAGTAAACATTATGGAATGAATTTAAAAGCAATGCTCGATACATTCTTGTATTGCTTTTTGTTATATGAAAAATTGCGGATCATTTCTTTTGCCTCGGGTAATTCAAAAACTTCCTGTAGGTTTCTGATTTTCCCGATAGGAATTTCTTTTTCGGAGCAGAGTTTAAATAGATCCTTAAAATTAAATGGCTTAATGTAATTGTAAAGCAAAGTGTACAACATGGTTCTGTTTTGAACGCGTAATTGATTGGTGGCATAATTTTTATCTTTAACCAAACCGGGATATTGAATGAGCTCGCACAAATTTTTAAATTGTTTGTTATTGCCAATTGCAAAAGTGATGAGTTGGTTGTCTTTGGTCTCAAATAATTCGCCATAGGGTGCAATGTTGGGATGCAGACTGCCACTGGGTTTTGGCAGATGTTTGCCAATTAACCAATTGGTTGCCTGGTTGGCGAGGGATGCCACCGCGCTATCGAATAACGAAACTGAAACATGACAGCCCTTTTTAGTTTTATATCTGTTCAACAACGAAATTAAAATGGCTTCCTTTAATTGATGCCCGGCTAAAAGATCAATTAACGCTACCGGCATTTTTACAGGTTTACTGCCCGGCTCGCCATTCATGAACATAAAACCGCTTTCGGCTTGCAATATAAGATCGTACGCCGTACGAAAAGAATTATTTCCAAAACCATTAATAGAAGCGTAAATTAATTTTGGATTTAATTTTGAAAGAGTAGGGTAGTCAACCTTTAAAACATTTTCATCACCTGTTTTAAAATTGGTAATTATAATATCGGCCTCCTTAACAAGTTCATAAAGTTTTTTAAGTTGAACAGGAAGCGTTAGATCTAAAGCGATAAATTGTTTAAGAGAATTTACACTCCAAAAATAAGCACTGGTATTCTCCTTGGGGTTTTCTGTTTTTAATTTCCAACTCCTTGTAACATCACCGTGGGTGGCAGGGTTTTCTATTTTAATGACTTGTGCCCCAAGTTCGGCAAAAAAATAACCACCACTGGGTCCGGCCAAAACGCCTGCCAGCTCTATAACTTTTAGATCTTTGAATATTTCGGGCGATGACAATGTTTGT
>JANYBY010000283.1 GCA_025360565.1 Bacteroidota bacterium | reverse complement strand
ACTTAAGGTTTCATCTAATTATGACCTCTCAAATTTAATCAAAAACAAACATTTTAGCATTCATTTTATTTTTGTGATCCGTATTATTTCAATTTGATTAAATTTGTGTTTTAAGAGGCTGTTTAAATTTTATATGATAAATTTTTTATTGCGTATTTTTGAACGAGAAAAGGCAGTTTTTGCAGAGATAGTGGGATTAACTATCTCTAAAAAACTAACGAATTCGTAGCCAAAAAGACGCATAACAAGAAAATCAGATAAATTTAACCAGCCTCAAAGTTTAATAAAAAATAAACCAATGAAGGGAATAATTTTAGCAGGAGGTTCCGGAACCCGTTTACATCCGCTTACGCTGGCAATGAGTAAACAAATGATGCCCATTTACGATAAGCCCATGATCTATTATCCGCTTTCGGTTTTAATGATGGCAGGCATTAACGAAATACTTATTATTTCTACACCTCACGATCTGCCGCATTTTGAACGTTTACTAGGTAACGGAGAAGCTATGGGTTGCAAATTTTCGTATGCCAAACAAGAAATACCAAACGGTTTAGCGCAAGCATTTGTTATTGGCGAAAAATTTATTGGTAAAGATAAAGTTGCTTTAATTTTAGGAGACAATATATTTTACGGTGTTGGCTTGGGTCGAATGCTAAAACAAATTAATGATCCCGATGGTGGCGTGGTGTTTGCTTATCATGTAAGCGACCCTGAAAGATACGGTGTTGTAGATTTTGATAAGAACAACAAAGTGCTTTCAATTGAGGAAAAACCAAAGGAACCAAAATCTAATTACGCGGTTCCCGGATTGTATTTTTACGATAACAGCGTTATTGAGATCGCGAAAAATTTAAAACCTAGTCCAAGAGGCGAATATGAAATTACCGATGTAAATAAAGAATATTTAAAACAAGGTAAATTAAAAGTATCTATTATGGATCGTGGAACAGCGTGGTTGGATACAGGAACTTTTTTATCGTTAATGCAAGCCGGCCAATTTGTGCAGGTAATAGAAGAACGTCAGGGATTAAAGATTGGCTGTATTGAAGAGGTAGCTTTTACCATGGGTTACATTAATAAAGAACAATTAATTAAAATTGCGCAGCCACTTACCAAAAGCGGATATGGTAATTACCTGGTTGAAATTGCAAAAAATTCGTAATCGTAAATTGTATAACTAAATAGTGAAACAGTACGAACATTTATTCGGTTTATTTATAGCACACCTTGAGGTTTATAAAAAAGCTCTTGAAGGTAAAACACCCAAAGAACTTTACGAACCCGAAAATTACATTCTTGATCTCGGCGGAAAACGTTTACGGCCTTTGCTTGCGCTTATTGCCTGCGATCTGTTCGGCAAAAAACCGGAAGCAGCATTAAACTCGGCCCTGTGCGTTGAACTGTTTCATAATTTTTCGCTGATGCACGATGATATTTTAGATGAAGCGCCTTTAAGAAGAAATAAAGAAACCGTTCACAAAAAATGGAACACCAATATTGCTATTTTGAGTGGCGATGTAATGTTGGTTAAAGCCTTTTCAGTTCTGGAAAATTATTCGGACGCCGAATTTAAATTACAGTCGGGCCTGCTCACAAAAACCGCTGTACAAGTTTGTGAAGGTCAGCAGTTGGATATGAATTTTGAAAGCCTGTCTACCGGACAGGCAGGCGGCAATTTGGTAACCGTTAGTGAATACCTTGATATGATCACAAAAAAAACAGCCGTACTTTTAGCGTGCAGCCTGCAAATGGGCGCTATTAACGCAGGTGCAGGCCGGGCGGACCGTGAAAATATTTACGAATTCGGAAAACATCTTGGAATTGCTTTTCAATTAATGGATGATATGCTGGATACGTTTTCTGAAAACGCCGATTCGTTTGGGAAACAAATTGGCGGAGATATTATTGCCGGCAAAAAAACATTTTTACTTTTAAAAACATTGGAACTCGTTGACGAAACTAAAAAAAACGAACTCAATAAATTTCTCCAATTAAATAAAGAAAATTCTGAAGAAAAAATAAAAGGCGTTAAGGCCATTTTTGAGGAATTTGACGTAAAAAAACATTGTGTTGCCAAAGCCGATGAACACACACAAATTGCCATTACGCATTTAAATAAAACATCGGCGCCGGAGGATAAAAAAGAACATTTAAAACAATTTGCCTTTACCCTTTTAAACCGCCAAATATAATGCAGTTCCGCGATTTTAAACATGTTACCCCGCTTCAGCTCCGCTTTAGCGACCTGGACAGGTTAGGCCATGTAAACAATGTTATTTATCTAACCTATTTTGAACTGGGCCGGATTAATTATTTTAATGCCGTGTATAAAGAAAAAATTAACTGGGATAAAGAAGGATTTATTTTAGCGCACACCGAAATAGATTACCTGGTTCCTATTCTTTTAACTGACGAGATCTTTTGTTTTTCAAAGGTTATTAAAATTGGCACCAAAAGTATTACCATAGCCAACAGCATTGTAAAAAAACAAAACGAACAATTAATTGAGTGCGCTAACGGAAAAGTGGTGCTTGTTGCAATGGATTACACTTTAAATAAAAGCATTGAGTTGCCTGTAAAATGGATCGACGCAATGAAAAAATTTGAAGCCTGAGTTATAAGTGGATCTATTTTAGCTCAATCTATTCGTTCTTTTTTGACTAAAATATATCCACAATTAGTATTATTTAAGCTCATTTTCGTTTACGATATGCAATAGCCTACCCTCGCCGAAATATATCTTATCTTTTAAAACGGTAGGTATTTCGCCGCAATTAAATGTATACAGCAATTCATAATTTTCGCTTATTAAAAGTGTTTTGTTTTTTTGAGCGATCAATATTTTATTGCCCACCTTTTTACTGAATGTATATAATTCCGTAAAATGATATTCGTATTCAATATCTTTATTGCTTAAGCCAAAAACTTTTCCGTGATCTGATTTAAAATAAACAACATTATCATTTATAAAATTAAGAGGTACAAAAAAACCTTCCTTCTCAACAAAATATTTTGTACCGTCAACAAATTCTAAAAAGCGGCCGTACTTTGATTCCACCAGGTCAATAAGGGTTTCTACGGTTAAGTCATCCGATATTTTTATGATCTGATTTTTATTCGCCAAAATTTTTGCGCCACGAATCGTTTCAAAATCAATAATATTACCGAAAGACTCTTCGTTCTTTTCAAGTGTAACGTTTCCTGTCTTTTTATCAAACGCTAAAATAAAAGGTTTGCCATATAAAACTGTATTGTCGTTGTACTGAGCAAATCCAAAATTAAGCAGCAATACATTGTCCTTTGTATCAAAAAGCCAGCAATCCGAAATAGGATATTTGGCCATATCTACTTCCCAAATTAATTTTCCGGCTTTATCAACGCCGATCATTTTATCTTTAGCTGCAAAATAAATAGCATCATCGCTAACCAAAATATTTGAGGCGATCTGAGTTATCTGCGATTCTTCTCGTGAAGTATTTACCGGAAAATAAAACTGAGAAAATGTAGGTGAATTGAAGGGCGAAAAAGTAAGCGCGTTGCTGATCTTTTGAGCCGTAGTAGCGGTATAACTCCAAATTACGCCCTTATTAATGTTTATCCCATGTAATCCACCTGCGGCAATTAAAACAACACTGTCGTTTAGGTTTACTAAACTGTTCCAGTTGTACTTAGAGGGTATTGGTGCCGACCACAACAAACTTCCATCGTTTAAGTTTACACAGCTTAAAGCAATATCGTTACCGCTTCTTACCGATGGGTTATACGTTAAACCCGATTTATTTTTACTGATCGTATGTATTATTTTAGAAGGATATTCGAATTGCTCGTAACCAAAAGTAAGATTGAAGCGGCTCGATTTATTTTCGTTTGATAGGATCAAAAAATCACCCACAATTTTCAGATCAAATTTATTGTCCTCCAAAATTCCGGAAATAGAATCGTTTTCGTTTAATTTTAAATGATAACCTCTGTTAGTATATAACCTGCCTGAAGGATC
>JANYBY010000140.1 GCA_025360565.1 Bacteroidota bacterium | reverse complement strand
GAGACAAACGATTTTCAGGCGGCCAACGTGGAGTATGTTCAGTTTTGGTTAATGGATCCGTACAACGAGGATTACACCAGCACTACGCATCCGGATTTTGATCCGAAAAAATTACCAAGCGGCGATCTTTATATTCACCTCGGAAACGTATCTGAAGATATTTTAAAGGATACAAGGATGTCGTACGAAAATGGTTTACCAGGCTTATCCTCTTTTTCAAAAAATTTACCGGTTGAAAGAACATTGATTGCCAAAGTTCCTTTAATTCCGCCAACGGTAAATGCCTTTTCACAGGATAATAGCGACAGGCCTTTTCAGGATGTGGGGTATGATGGATACAACAATGATTCGGAAAAGGTTTATTTTAATACCGCCCTTGCCGATATGAATGCCGGCAGTTTTAACCAGTCGGTTAAAGATGCTTTTAACAACGATCCCTCAACAGATGATTATCATTTCTTCAGGGGTGATGATTATGATAATACTCAGGAAAAAACATTAAACCGCTATTCAAAATACAACAACCCGCAAGGAAATTCACCAACACCGGAACAATATGCAAATGCAAACCCGAACGGCGGAAACTATTCAACAAGTGCATCTAACACTCCAAACATTGAAGACGTAAATAGAGATAATACATTAAGCGAGACAGAAAATTATTATCAGTACCATTTAAAAATTTCGCCACAGGATGTTAATCCTACATCTGTTGGATCAAATTATATGGTGAATGCTTTTGAAGGAGCCGCGGATTTTGGCGGAATAAATAAAAAAGTAAATTGGTATCAGTTTAAAATACCTATTTCTCAATTTGAAAGTGTGATCGGTGGTATTGAAGGATTTAACTCCATTCGTTTTATGCGCGTGGTGATGAAAGGATTTGACCGCCCTGTAGTTTTACGTCTTGCTCGTTTTGAATTGGTTCGCAGCGATTGGCGCCGATATCAATTCGACCTGAAAAAAGCGGGAGAATATATTGCAACAGATGATGCCAGTACTTCCTTTGATGTGTCGGGCGTGAGTTTGCAGGAGAACGGAACTAAAATTCCGGTAAATTATGTAATGCCGCCCGATATTCAGCAACAGCAAAATGTGCAAACTACCAATTTGGTTTTGCAAAACGAGCAAGCTTTACAAATGCGTGTGTGTAATTTAAAAGATGGCGATAGCAGGGCCATATTTAAAAATGTGGATCTTGATACCCGTATGTTCAACAATCTTAAAATGAATGTGCATGCCGAAAAATTAAATGAGATCCCGTTAAACGATGGCGACCTTACTTTATTTTTTAGAATTGGTTCCGATTACAATAATAATTTTTACGAATACGAAGTACCTTTAAAGTTAACACCAAAAGGAAATTACGACCCGAACAGTTCAGATGCAAGATATCAAGTGTGGCCTCAAGACAACGAAATTAATTTTAGGTTCAAGGAAGATGTATCGATCGTAAAAGAAGCGAGAAATTCTCAAAATGGATATTTTTCAAATCTAAATCAGTTGTCCGTACCATTTTCAAAAGCAATTGATGGGCATACGGTAACCATTGTAGGAAATCCAAATTTAGGTACGGTAAAAAGTATAATGGTCGGCATTCGAAATCCAAAAGGTGCCGATAATTTGGCGCATTGCGTTGAGGTTTGGATAAACGAATTACGGCTTACTGATTTTAATAATCAGGGCGGATGGGCTACAACAGGGCAGGTACAGGCAAAATTGGCCGATCTTGGGCAAGCCTCTTTAGCCGGAACATACAGCACTCCGTTTTGGGGAAGTGTTGAATCTAAAATTAGTACACGGAGCAAAGAGACCAATTTAAATTGGGATGCAAGTGCAAGTATTAATGCAGGAAAATTTTTTCCGGCAAAGTTAAAAGTCACTTTACCAATTTTTTACAATTATGGGCAAACAGTTATTACCCCGCTTTTCAATCCCCTCGATCCGGATGTGCGAATGGAAGCGTTTAAGAGCAATGACCAGATCTCCTCTTCAAAAAAAGATTCTATTTTAAAACAGGTTTTAGATTTTACCGAACGCAAAGGATTTAATGTAACCAATGTGCGTATTGACGGATTAAAACGAAAAGGCGCAAAACCGTTGCCTTTGGATATAAGAAACTTTTCTGTGACGTATGCCTATACCGAAATTTTTAAACGAAGCATAAGTGTTGAATCTAATACTAACAGGCAATACAAAGGTAGTTTGCAATATGCATTTACGTTTCAAACACCGTTACAGATAAAGCCATTCAGTAAAATGAAAATTTTTGATAATAAATGGCTCGCGCTTATAAGAGATTTTAATCTTCAGTTATTGCCAAATAGTTTCGGGGCAAATTTAGACCTTAGCAGAACATTTAACGCTTTAAAGAATAGGGATATTACAGGGTTTTATTCCGGGGCGAGCGATTTCTTAAATCCAACATTATACAATAAAAATTTTACAATCAACCGTTCTTATAATTTAAGATGGGACATTTCTAAAGGAATTAAATTTACTTACTCGGCAAATAATGAAGGCAGGGTGTTGGAACCTAAAGGTGATGTAGGTAAGGTGAATCAGGATAAACGCGATACAGTGATCAGGAATTTATTAAAAGGAGGTACAAATACTTCTTTCAGGCAAAGTATGGATTTGAACGTGAATGTTCCTTTAAATAAAATTCCGCTGTTTGATTTTACAACAGTAACTTACCGCTACAGTGGTACGTTTACCTGGACAAGAATGCCATTTGCCATTCCCGATTCGCTCAGTATTGGTAACACAATTCAAAATACAAACACCCATAATTTTACAACTTCATTCTCCATGAATAAGTTGTACGACAAGATCCCATACTTTAAAAAAATAAATGCAAACCAAAATAAACCTGCAGTAAAAAACCCGGGTGGCACCATGAAAAAACCGGCGGATGCAAAAGCCGACTCTCTTAAAAAATCGAACCTTAGCGATAATTTTAAAGATATTTTAG
>JANYBY010000126.1 GCA_025360565.1 Bacteroidota bacterium | reverse complement strand
ACGTATCTACAACGATACAGATGTGATCCTTCGAAAAGCCTGAAACTCTGTGTGTACATGCTAGTTTAGTTTCTTTATAAAATTTTTATAGCTTCAGCATCAGAAAATTTTGTTTCGGAAATGAGTTTTTGCCGGCGGTGGTAGTGCTGTTATTTTTTCCCGGGGTACGGCTTAGCCATTTTCATTGATTCTGCTTTATCGTGATACAGATCGGCATTCTTTTTATCGCGTTTTCCCTCATAGCAATCACCGATCCATTTGTAAATATCAACCGGGCTAATACTCTCATGCGCATCGGCTGATTCGTTGTATTGCTGCGCTTTTTCAAAATCACTTATGGCTTTGTTAAATTCATTTATATGATAATATGCAACAGCCCTTTCAAAATAAGCTTTATGATAGATCTTAAATAGTTTTATGGCTTCATTCAGATCAGAAATCGCCTCTTTGTATTTTTCTTGTTGATTAAAAAGCTCCGCCCTGTTACAATAGGCCCTGAAATTGCTTTTATCAAGGGTAATTGCTTTATTGTAATTTTTTAATGCCAAACTATCGTTATTATGTAGATCAAAATAATAAGCGCCTTTTGCGTTGTAAACTGGAGAATAATTCGCGTTCAGCTCAAGTGATCTGTTGAAATTTTGCAATGCTTTTTCTTTTTCCTGAATAAGAGAATAAATTACCCCGAGTTCGCAATACGCTTCGTTATTTTTGTTATCGAGTTGCAGTGCTTTATCCAGATCCCGGAAGGCGTTATCAAAATCTGTTTCTTTTCTAAAACACATAGCGCGGTAAACATATATTTTAGAATCGGTTGAATCTAAAGCGATAAATTCGTTTAACGCCGCATGCGCAAACGTAAAATCTTCGACTTTAATTAATCTTTGAATGCTTGTAACAGTATGTTTTTGGGCAATACAATTTGTGATAGATAAAACTAAAAAAAGAAGATACAATTTTTTCATGTGCGGATAATTTGTTTTTTAATGTCACATGGAATACCCAGTTTATTTTCATTTGTGTTAAGCAAACATGGGTATTTCATTTTAATATATTTTATTTTGTCGGCAAAACGGTTCCTATACATTCTCCAAATCCAATTCTTACGCCGTCCTTATTGCAATGCCCGCGAATAATTATGGTATCGTTATCATTCACAAACTTTCGTTCAGTGCCGTCATTCAATTTAATTGGTTTCGTTCCGCGCCAAGTTAATTCCATCATGCTGCCATATTCGCTCGGTTGCGGACCGCTGATGGTGCCGCTGGCCATCATATCTCCAATATTAATATTGCAGCCGTTAACTGTGTGGTGAGTTAATTGCTGCTCCATTGTATAATACATATACTTGTAATTGCTTGCGCAGATCTTATTTTCTCTTCCGTTCTGCGGTTTTAAAAATACTTCCAGATTTATGTCTAAATTTTTTTGGCCGCTGTATTGTAAATAAGGAAGCAATTTTGGATCTTGCTCGTAACCCTTTACTCTGAAGGGTTCCAGAGCTTCCAAAGTAACGATCCAGGGTGAAATGGTGCTGGCAAAATTTTTGGCTAAAAAAGGGCCAAGCGGAACATATTCCCAAGTTTGAATATCTCGCGCGCTCCAATCGTTAAACAAAACCATTCCAAAAATATAGTCATCAGCTTTTTCTGTACTAACACTATCGCCCATTTGCGTTTGTTTGCCAATGATAAAGGCGGTCTCTAATTCAATATCCAATAATTTTGTCGGACCAAACACAGGATTATCCGAGTCGGCAGGTTTTTGCTGTCCTTTAGGTCTATAAAAAGAATGTCCGCTTACGCAAATGCTGCTGGCGCGGCCGTGATAGCCAACGGGCAAATGTTTCCAATTTGGCATCAACGCGTTTTTCGGATCGCGGATCATAGTACCAATGTTTGTAGCATGATCAATGCTGCTGTAAAAATCGGTATAATCTCCAACCTTTACAGGCATTAACATTTTTACAGCGCTTTGTTTTTTAAATACTTTTTTAAAAAAATGTTCGTCTTTTTTTAGAATAGAATTTTGGTCACACAAAATATCAATTAATTTTTTGCGGATCAAATTGGTAACAGGTTTTCCTAACCCAATAAATGAATTTAAATATTCTTCTTCAAACACCGATCGGTTAATGTCAAGCAGGTCGGCGCTTTCAAGTACAAACAAATCGATTATATATTCGCCAATAGCAGAGCAGGCGTGGTGTTTAACTTCCGCGTCGCTGTAAATTCCAAAAGGAATGTTGTGAATTGAGAAATCAGAATCGGGTTTTATATCAACCCATGACTTTAAATTTTTATTGAGCATAAATTTTATTAAGAGATACGTTGTTTAATATTTGCAATTAAAAATTCAATAATTGAGGTGTTTTTGCTTTTGGCGTTCTGAGCAATTTCCATTCCTTTGGTCAGTTCACTTTCCGAAATGGTGCCTTCCATGTTTTCTACCACAGTTAAGGCTTCCATGGCCAAAGCAAAATCGTTACCGCAGACCATTTCCGCAAAAAATATAAAGTGATCGGTAAAATCCAATCCGCATTCCCAACAGGCGGCACACAGTTTGGCTTTCTGACTGTCGTTTTTGGCAGTTTTTAAAGTATCGATCAATAACTGATGGGCTTTTAAACTTTTTAATTTCAAGAAAATATCTTCACATTCTTTACGTGTTACATCTTTGCTTAATAGTGTTTCGATCACGTCAGCCGAATCGTTCTGATTTTTATTAAAACCTTCGCGGCCAATGATCATGGTTACATATTCTTTGTCATCGAATAATTTTTTCGGATCGAGCGCATCATCATTTAATAATTCGTTTAATACCATTTTTGATAATTTTTTTTTGCCACAGATTTCACGAATTTACGCAGATTGTTGGCACAGATTTTTTTAAGTTAAAATGATACGTTTAAATTTATATTTATTCTGTGGATTAAATCTGTGCGAATCTCTGCAATCTGTGCAATCTGCGGCAAAATCAACAGAGGTATAATCATTAATTTATTATCATTATTAGCGTCTTTCTACCTATAATAGCTGTTTAATAATTTGTTCAACGCTCATGCCTTCCGCTTCGGCCTTGTAATTTAAAACGATGCGGTGACGAAGGATAGGAATGGCAATTGCTTTTACGTCTTCAATATCGGGACTAAATTTTCCGTTAATAGCGGCATGGCACTTTGCGCCAATTACAAGGTATTGCGAGGCGCGAGGGCCGGCACCCCATTGTAAATATTTTTTTGCTGCATCGGCGCTGAACTCCGAATTTAAGCGGGTTTTATTTACCAATTTTACAGCATATTCAACCACGTTATCGGCAACAGGTATTTTGCGAATTAATTCCTGAAAAAAAATAATTTCTTCGGCGTTCAATACTTTATTTAAAGTGGCTTTAAAATTAGTTGTGGTTAATTTTACAACCTGTAATTCTTCGGCAAACTTTGGGTAATCTAACCAAACATTGAACATAAACCGGTCTAATTGCGCTTCGGGTAAAGGATAAGTTCCTTCTTGCTCTATGGGATTTTGTGTAGCCAAAACAAAAAAGGGATTATCTAACGGATATTTTTTTCCGGCGGTGGTCACTTGTCTTTCTTGCATGGCTTCTAACAAAGCTGCCTGTGTTTTTGGCGGTGTACGGTTTATTTCATCGGCCAAAATAATGTTGGCAAAAATGGGGCCTTTAATAAATTTAAAATTTCGCTGTTCATCTAAAATTTCGCTGCCAATAATATCGCTTGGCATTAGATCGGGCGTAAATTGAATACGGTTAAATGATAAACCCAAAGCGTCTGAAATGGTACTAACCAATAATGTTTTGGCTAATCCCGGAACGCCCACTAATAAGCAATGTCCCTTACTGAAAATAGAAATGAGAACGTTTTTAACTGTCTCTTCCTGCCCAACAATTACTTTGCCTATTTCCTGTGTAAGTAATTTATATTTTGCCACAAAGGCTTCAACTGCTTCGGTATCGTTTTTATAAGTCATATAGTTTCAAAAATATCGTTTTAAAGATAGGCAATAGTTTAAACAAATCTTAAAATTTGGCTTTTTTTTACGTTCTTTGAGACGAATTTACTACAATCATATTTATGCAGGAAGGCTTTGTAAGATCAGAGATAAAAAACGGAATTGCTACCATTACTTTTTTTCATCCGCAAAGCAATAGTATGCCGGGTTATCAATTAAATGCTCTGGCTCAAGAGATAGAAAAAGTGGGAAAAGACGCAAACGCCAAGGTAATTTTGCTAAAAAGCGAAGGAGAAAAAGCATTTTGCGCGGGCGCAAGTTTTGATGAATTAATAAGCATAAAAGATATTGATACCGGCACAAAATTTTTTAGCGGTTTCGCGGGTGTAATAAACGCGATCAGAAAAGCGCCAAAATTTGTATTGGTTCGCGTACAGGGTAAAGCGGTGGGAGGCGGTGTGGGCATAGCTTGTAGCGGCGACTATACCTTTGGCGTTAGCGAAGCATCGGTAAAATTAAGTGAGTTGGCGGTAGGTATTGGTCCCTTTGTAGTTGGCCCTGCGGTAGAGCGCAAGATCGGAAAAAGTGCTTTTTGCGAATTAACCATTAACGCTACCGAATGGCGCAATGCCCAATGGGCAAAGGAAAAGGGAATGTATGCCGATGTGTTTGATACGATAGCGGAAATGGATAAAGCGATTGAAACACTTGCACAAAAATTAGCGCTCAGTAACCCCGAGGCCATGGCCATGCTTAAAAAAATAATGTGGCAGGGATGTGATAGCTGGGATACATTATTGTTAGAACGTGCAGGAATGAGCGGTAAACTTGTGTTGAGTGAATTTACCATTAACGCCATTAATAAATTTAAAGCTAAATGATAACCTACACTTTTCTCGGTATTATTATCGCTTTTTCTGTTTATTGTTTTTACGATAAAAATGCCATGCATAAGTATATGTTCCATCCGTATTCAATTTTTCATTACAAAGAGCATTACCGTTTTTTATCGCACGCGTTTATTCATGGTGACTTAATGCATTTGGCATTTAATTGTTTAACGCTTTACAGTATTGGTTTAAGTTTGGAAGAAAACATTTTTCCTTATTTATTCAGGAATGAAGAAACCGGGGAACCAAATGTAAAGATGGGAAAATTGTTGTATCTGATCTTATTTACCGGTGGTATTTACGCGGCATCTATTACCGAATATTTTCGAAATAAAAATAACGAATCGTATTCTTCCTTAGGGGCAAGCGGGGCCATTTCATCGGTTATATTTTGCTGGATTATTGTAGCTCCCAAGGGAAAACTGGGTTTCTTTTTTTTACCGCCCATGCAAGGCTGGATCATTGGCTTAATACTTTTAGTAGTAAGTTATTATTTGATCAGAAGAAAAAAAACAACGGATTATAACGATAATATCAGCCACGAATCGCATTTTTTGGGTGCTATTTTTGGATTAGTATTTATTGCAATTGTAAAACCGGTGGCCTATAAATATTTTATAATGGAAATTTTCGGTAAGTTTTAGGCAAGGGTAGTTACTCCATATTTACATTTTTTTGTCCGGTTATAATGAAAATTTCATTATTTTTACTTAATGAAAAATTTGATCCTTGTCTGTTTTTTTATTCTTACCGCAAGCATGGCTAAAGCCCAATGCATTCGAATTTACGTGAGCGAAAAGATAAAGGGTATTGAAATTCCGATCGGAAGAAGGGAGTTCGAAGTTTACGTGAACGATACCTTAAAGAAAAAATTAGAAACCGACGGGAGCGGATATTTAACCAGATTATCACTCGAAAAAGGTAAATACAATATTAAAATTGCAAGCTCAGAATACGCTTGTGTGCCTATGAATGATGTGGTGGTTGAAGAATCCAGATCAACCGATATTACCATTATTGTTTCTACACCGGCAGCGGTGAATCCTGAAAAGAAGAAATGATATTTTAAATCATTGTTTTTTCAAGCACTCCCTATTAATCGTCATTGCGATCCCGACTTTTTCAGTCGGGAGAAGCAAACTTTTCTGAAGCCTTGTTTAATTGTAGAAAGATCAGTTTTAATAACGAATCGCAAATACGCCTTAAAAAAATAAAAGAGATTGCGTCGCTACGCTCGCAAGGACGGGATTGATTCTTCAGTCGGACAGAAAGCGTGTTACTTATCCAAAACCTTTTTAATATCCGGACGGAAATAAAGATTTGATTTTAAGATCTTACCATCTTCGCGGTAAATCGGCTGGCCTTTTTCATCCAGTTTGCTCATGTTGCTGCGGTGAATCTCGTCGTACACTTCTTCAATTTTATGTTCGAGTCCGTGTTTTAAAATTGTACCGAATAAAATATATAACTGGTCTCCCAAAGCATCGGCAACCTCAATAATATCGCCTTTTTGGCAGGCATCTAAGTACTCTTCGTTCTCTTCTTTAATTAAATTGTAACGCAGCGTATAATCTTTTTCTTCAATTAATTTTATTTCGGAAGCGTTCCCGATTTTGAACGTGTTGTGAAACTCTTCAACCGATTTAATTTTTTCGTAAAGTTTGCTCATTACTTTTTAGGGTTTGAAGGTGCCTTTTTTAATTTGTATTCCGTATTCACTCCGTCAACTACTTCTTTGGTAATATCCAAACTGGCATTGCCAAGCAACATGTTTGGCACCGCATCGCTATAGGTTAAAATATAATCGTAACGCCCGGTATTCCATTTTACTAAAAAGGATTTTAAATTTTGCTGAAACACGGCGTTCTTTTCATTAAGGCTAAGGGATAAATTATCCATTTGCAATTGTTTATTTTTTG
>JANYBY010000100.1 GCA_025360565.1 Bacteroidota bacterium | reverse complement strand
GCGCGGGTTAATTGTTTAACCAAATGTTTTGGTATACCGTTTACCGGCATAATGTAAGGTAAATTAATTTCGGTACTTGCCGAACTTGATAATTCTATTTTTGCTTTTTCGGCGGCTTCTTTTAAACGTTGTAAAGCCATTGGGTCTTTACGTAGATCAATGGCTTCATCTTTATTAAATTCTTCGGCTAGCCAATCAATAATTACTTGGTCAAAATCATCGCCGCCTAAGTGTGTATCGCCATCTGTACTTTTAACTTCAAAAACACCGTCACCCAATTCAAGTACCGAAACGTCGTGTGTACCGCCACCGCAGTCAAACACCACAATTTTCATGTCCTTGCCTTTTTTATCCATACCATAAGCTAATGCAGCTGCGGTAGGCTCATTAATAATACGTTTTACTTTTAAGCCTGCAATTTCGCCGGCTTCTTTAGTAGCCTGGCGTTGTGCATCGTTAAAATAGGCCGGTACGGTAATAACTGCTTCGGTAACTTCGGTTCCTAAAAAATCTTCAGCGGTTTTTTTCATTTTTTGTAAAATGATGGCAGAGATCTCTTGTGGCGTATATTTTCTGTCGTCTATTTGTACACGAGGACTATTGTTATCGCCTTTTACTACCGAATAAGGTACACGCGATACTTCGGCACTTACTTCATCGTAAGTATGGCCCATAAAACGTTTAATTGAATAAACTGTTTTTTTAGGGTTGGTAATTGCCTGACGTTTTGCAGGGTCGCCCACTTTACGTTCACCGCCTTCAACAAAACCAACTACCGATGGTGTTGTGCGCTTACCTTCGTTATTGGCAATAACTACTGCCTCACTGCCTTCCATAACTGCCACACAACTGTTAGTGGTTCCCAGATCTATTCCTATAATTTTTCCCATAATCTTTAATTTTAATTGTAAAATTCTACTCTCAAACTTCAATATTTATGCCATAACGTAATGCCGGTAAATAAGTGACAGACTGACATAAAACCTTTAAAAATGGGTATAAAAATGACCGAAAATGGGAATAAAAAGGGGAGAAGTGACAGTTTTAAAATTAAGGGCAAAACCCAAAGATCCTATCAGGCATTTGATAAAATTTAAAATGGCAGGTATTTGGATTAATGGCAAACTGTGTACTGAATTCGGTATCGATTGATTTTTGAATATTTACCCTTGGCCTGAAAGTAAATAAACCCAAAGCATCGTGGTTAGTGAAATTTGAATACAATGGTTTTTCCTGGGCAATACTTAAGGATGGAGCTGAAAACTGTAAGTAATCAGCGTATTCCTGCGTAGAAGAATAAACAATAAATTCGGCCATGTACATATACCTAGCCGTAATTTGCGATACGGATAATGAATTTTTTGATAAGGAAATACCAAATGCACTATAAACATCGGAACCACGAAATGTATTTACTAAAAAAGTACCCAAATTATTTGTTGTAACATCGCGCATGGTTTGGTTTACAAAAGGATACTCAACAAAAGCGCTTGAGCTGTCGCCGCTTAGTAACAAATTATAATAATGCAGGCGCATGGTTAACTCATAAATAACCGCGGTATTTGGATGGAACCGGATAGAATAGGTGTTTTGAGGTTTGCCGTAATTAACGTGGGTGTCTGATGTTGGTATAACAGTGCTTGCAACGGGATATAGAGGCAAACAAAATGGAGTAAAACCATTAGTACCATTTACACAATCCATTGAAGTTGCTTTGGCGGTAAACACTTTACCGCTTCTGTTATTTTTAACCGTTAAGGTATAATCACCGCTAACGCAGAGCTGATCGTGACTTACATAAACACGTTGTGTGGTATTGAAAGATCCCGGAAATGCCTGAATAATGGAATCGTAAAAGGTGATGGTATTTTTAACTCCGTAAGGATTAGAACTTGCTGTAGCAGGGGCTAAGGCACCGTTAACAGAACGTATAAGTGTAACAGTTAATTCACCTGCCGGGTAATTAATTGAGTCTGCTACCTGCGCCATTTTATTTGCATCGCCTTCGCCTAAAAAAACTTTGTTAACGCGAATCATTTGCACAGCATCTTGTGGGGTTAACACCGCATAAATGCTTGGGATCTCTTTATAGGGCGCGTTTAATTTAAGATCGTTTTTGCAGGAAGTGAAAAGGAGACTACAAAGGCCCGAAATAAAAATAATATGGTTTAAAAATTTCAAATGGACTTAACTTTTAGGAATTTCGGTAATTTTAAATTCAGACCGGCGGTTTTGCCCATGTTCTTCATCTGTACATTCCACCCCGTTTGCGCATTTGTTCAATAATTTTGTTTCGCCGTAGCCCACTGCTTTTAAACGTTTTTTGTCAATGCCCTTACTTACAATATAATCAACCGCGAATTGAGCGCGTTTTTTAGAAAGATTTAAATTAAACTCGTCGCTCGCTTTTGAATCGGTGTGCGAACTTAACTCGATCATTAATTTTGAATTTGCTTTTAATACGCTTGCAACTTTTTCTAATACTTTTTTTCCGGCCTCATCAAATTTATAATCACCTGAAGCATAATGTATGCTTTCAGTAATGGTAAGCGCTTCGTTTTGCTTGTTCTTATTTTGAAGTACTTCTAACCATGGGTCTTCTACAACAAACTCACCCATTGCCAATTTATCGGCGTCTAATAATTTAAAGGTAAATTTTCCCTGCCCGTTTTTATCGAGTACTTTGTAAATACGGCCTTTGTTATCGGCAATATAAATACGTTTTACATTTTTTAAACTTGGGTCTGTATCATCTATCTCAAACATATAGCTTTTATCGCCTTTTAAATTTTTAAAGTTAAACCGACCATTTTCTCCGCTGGTTACTTCCTTCGCAACTGCGTTGCCATCTTCCTTTATTTTTATTTTTGCCGATGCAATGGGTTTTTTATCCTGATCGTACATAAATCCATAAACGTCCATGCTTAAATTAACATCTTCCACATCCATTTCCTTTAACAGGGTTTTATCGGCTCCTAAAATTTTGAAACTGAATTTTTTTCCGCCTGTATAAAATGTTTTTAATTCTTTACCGCTTTTATTGGTTAAAATAACTTTTGTATTGGGTGGTAACGAAACATCGTTCTCGTCAATGGATATTAAATAATTTTGATCAGAAGGAATATTTCTGAATGCAAAGGCGCCAAACTCATTTGTAACGGTTTCTTCGATCACATCGCCAAAATCATTTACCATTTTTAACTTGGTATTTTTCATTGGCTGACTTCCATCTTCACCGTAAAGTAAATTACCAGCCAGGGTTAGATCGTCGTTTGTATAAAGGTCGGGCAAACTGTTAGGGTCGTAAGGCAAATTTTTAAAAGCGAATTTGTCTTTTCCGTTTTTATTGGTAACGCGTTGAATTATATTATTTTTATCCGCTAAATAATAACGGGCCTTACCTTTTAATTGAGGATCTTCAGGATCAATTACGGCCATGTATTTTTTATCGGCTTCAAAATTTTTAAA
The DNA here is from genome assembly GCA_025360565.1 of Bacteroidota bacterium. Taxonomy (GTDB): domain Bacteria; phylum Bacteroidota; class Bacteroidia; order B-17B0; family Aurantibacillaceae; genus Aurantibacillus. Next base: position 1,520 of record JANYBY010000100.1, on the reverse strand, counting down.
TTCGAAAAAACCAAGTTTATTGGTTTTCATACTATCCACCCGATTGCCTTTTTCATCCACTAAAACAACTTCAATGCCTTTAGCGGGATTACTTGAATTATCTGTCAACAGAACAGTTCCGGAAATAGACATGGCTTTATTTCTGAATTTGAACCAGTAAATATCATCTTTACCTTTACCTCCAATTCGGTTGGAAGAAAAATAACCGATAGAATCGTTCAAAAAAGTAATTCCAAAATCATCGTAACCGCTGTTAATGTTTAATCCTTCATTTCTTATCAAAAGCCATTCCGAGTCAATTGTTTTTGCCGAATAAAGATCTAATCCGCCATAACCCGGCAATCCGTTTGAAGAAAAATATAAAATTCCGTCTTTTTTAATGGAAGGGAACATTTCGTCGGAAGAGGTATTAACATCGGGCCCAAGGTTTACCGGTTTGCTCCATCCGTCTCCTGTTTTTTTACACATCCAAATATCCTTTCCGCCGCGCCCTCCGGGCATATCACTGGTAAAAAAAAGCGTACTGTTGTCTTTACTAATGCTTGGGTGTGCAACCGAATAGTTATCGCTATTGTATTGAAAGGGCAATACATTTCCCCAGTTCCTTTCATGGCCTGTGGCAACATATATTTTAGCGGTATTTACAAAACCTTTTTTATTCTCATTGCCTACTCGAGTAAAATAGAGTGTATTGCCATCGTCGCTAATACTTGCGGGGCCATCATGATAATCGGTGTTTATTTTTTTTGAAAGTGATTTGGTTTTTTTTGCAACGGCACCTTCAATTTCGGTTACATACATGTTAAGGTAAGGTTCGCCATTATAATCGTTTACCGTATAATCCACAAAATTAAAGGCTTCTTTTTCGGCAACAAACGCGAGTTTATTATTAAAAACAATGGGCGAAAATTCAGACTTATCGGTATTAATTTTCTCAATATTTTTTACTTCATATTCAATGGGTTTTGACATGTAGTATTTTATTTCTTTACAAAATTTTAAAGCTTTTTTAGCGTTTTCGTCGCTAGGCTTAAGTTTAATATACTTATTGTATTGTTCAGCAGCCTCAGGGTATTTGTTATTTGTTTTTAATACTTGCCCGTAATTATAAAAAACTTCTGCCGGCACATTTAAACTTATTGCAAGGGCTTTTTTGTAAGAATCTTCGGCTTTTTGATATTCGTTTATTCTTTTGTAACAATCGGCCAGCTTTAAGTGTATTTCTTGATTGAAGGAGGAATTTCCTGACAAAGCTTTTTTATATTTTGAAATAGCCTTTAAATATTGAAAGTTAGCCGCAAACTGATCTCCTTTTTTTATCTGCGCAAAAAGAGAACCAACCGAAATTAGAAGAAAAAATATTAGAACCTTTAGTTTAAGCATAATTATAAAAAACGCGGTGAAATGACTTTTACTTTATTTTTGGTGCCCGCAAAATCAATCCCAAACATCACTTCATGGCTTCCTCCTAAAACTCTTTGGTCTCCTCCTCCGGCATCAAAACTATAACCAACTTTTAG
>JANYBY010000081.1 GCA_025360565.1 Bacteroidota bacterium | reverse complement strand
AATCTGTAAAATTTGTAATTACTCATTTAATCTCACAACCTGTTGTCGTAATTGTACTTGCCGATGTTGCCGAAGAATTTTGTTGTTTGCATAATTTTCCCGCTTCATCATTAGAAAATGCGTTCACTTCGTTTGTGCTTTTTACCGTATCTACTCTGCAAAAATCTACAAAACTAATGGTGGTGGTGCAAAAGCAATTGTACTTTTTTGAATCAGGTAATGTTTGGCCCGGTTTATGGTTTGTTTTTTTACAGGCTGTTGTCATCAAGGCAATAAGGCCAAGGCATACTAAATAATTTTTCATTTCAGTTTAATTTTTAATTCTGAAACAAAAGTAGGGTGGGCTTAATGGTTTATTCGGTTTTAAAGCACTTGTATGCGAATAAAAGTAATTGTAACCGTTTGTTGTCGGGTATGGTTTGTGAAATTGTGTGTTTACATCTTGGAGAGGTGTGAGACCATAAGTTAGCACGCATTTTATGACAGTAAGAAGACTGACATATTTATTAATCTTAATCTCGACAATTTAATCGGACAGACATGGAAATATAGAAAGTTTGGCACAAATATTGTTATATTAGAGTAATGAAAAAGTTAGTAGTTTTCGTTTTTATTCTTTCCTATTACAAAATCCATTCACAGGCAGTCTGTTTTAATCAAGCAACATTTAGCCCAATTTCAAATTGGGCATATTTGTCAGACACCGCTGATTTTAACAATGATGGAGTGATTGATTTTGTTTGTGTTAATGGTGGATTTGATCTGAAATTATCGAATGGTTGGGGCAATTATCTTCCTACAACAAATATTTCCTACACAGCTAATCTGTATTATCGAACTGGTGACTTCAACGGAGATAATAATTACGACGTTATTGGTATAGGTTCTAATTTTGCAGTTACTTGGTTTGGTAATGGTGCCGGAACTTTTTCTGCTCCTGTTCAATATGCCATTCCAGGCCCAATAGAATATTTGGTGGCCGATTTCAATAACGATGGCAATACTGATTTTGCGACAATAAATTCTCCCGGCAATTATTTTTCAATACACATGAGTAATGGCGTAGGTAGTTATGTTCCTACAGGCAGCTATTCAACCGCTAATTCCTATGCTAACATAACCACGGGAGATTTTAATAATGATGGTAACAAAGATCTGGCAGTAATTGACGGTTCATTAATCAGCGTATTTAGAGGGATCGGGAATGGAACATTTTCCTTAACCTCGTCTGTTCCCACGGCGCCGGTTTACACCTTAACATCTAAGGACATTAACAATGATGGCAAGTCTGACCTAATAACAACGAGCTCTTCGGCGACACTAATTTCCGTAATCAAAGCAACAAATAACTTTTCCTTTTTTCCTGCCCAAAACTACACAGTAGGCTCTGGTATTTGGTGGCCAAGAATTTCTTTTGCAGACTTCAATTCCGATAGTCAAATTGACATCGTTAGCGTTGGCGGGGTTACAACCGGAGTTGTATTATTAAACTCAGGTATTGGTACTTTTACCTCACAGACAGCTTTTGTAATTCCCACTTTTGGTGGGCCTGTTTGGGATGTTAAGGCTGTTAAGTTGAATCCTGACAATAAACCTGACTTAGCAATTACGATTGACAATGCCTGGGAAATGGTTTTGTTATTGAATTGTAATTTAGTCAATCTGGTAGAAGATAAAATAATTCCTGAGTCAGTTAATATATTTCCAAATCCAAACTACGGTTCATTCAAATTTCAAATGGACAACGAAATAAAAAATGGACAATTAATTTTAATAAACTCAATCGGACAAAAAGTTTTCTCACAAAATATAATTCAAGGGACAAATGAAGTAAAAACAAATGAGCTTCCGATTGGTTTATATAATTGCATTTTGTTTCAGGACAACCGACAAATAAATTCCGGCAGACTTTTAATTGAGTAAATGGGACGCCAACAATTCAGAATAAATAAAACGACGTGCTAACAGCCCATACTTACATTTTTTTTCGGATTAACACTCAAATCTACCTTCAAACAATTTTTTTCTGCAGATAAGTGCAAATGGACTCCGCCACGGAGGAGCAAAAAACTGATGCCTGCTCGGAAAACGTTGATATACGATCAAAATGAGGTTTAAATGATCAGGAAATAATTTATTACAATTGAATACCAATAATACAAACATCATCTGTTAGAGACGAAAGTGGAGCTTTGTCTCAATCGTGATTTTGTAATTATAGGTGAATGCCTATAATACAAACATCATCGACTTGTTCTAAATTGCCTTTCCAATTTTCGAATTCGGTTTTAAGCGATAGCCTTTGTTGCGACATAGTGTGTTTCGAATTTCTTAATAGAATCTCTTTTAAATATTTATACTTTAATTTTTTCCCTTTTTCCCCGCCAAACTGATCAGCATAACCATCGGTAATTACATAAATTAAATCGCCGCTGATAACATTAAACGCTTGGGTAGAAAAGGAAATATTTTCTTTTGGCGATTTGCCCACTGGCATTCTGTCGGCATTGAGTTCAATTATTTCTCCGTTTCTGATGATTGCAATTGGATTATTGGCGCAAGCGTATTTAAGCGAATTGGTTTTATGATCAAAACAAATTAAACTGCAATCCATTCCGTCTTTTCCGCCTTCGGCGCTACCATCTTCCGACAAATTTTGAATTAAACGGTTGCGCACATAATCTAAAATTAAACCGGGCTCGGTAATTTGTTTTTCATTAATGGCTTCGTTTAAAAAATTAATATTCAATAAACTCATAAAAGCCCCGGGTACCCCGTGACCAGTACTATCGGCCACAATAAAATAAAATTTACCATTAAATTCTGTTGCCCAATAAAAATCGCCGCTTACAATATCTTTCGGATTAAAATAAATAAAATAATTTGCAAGGTGTTTATCTAATAATGTTTTGCCGGCCAGCAAAGCATTTTGAATTCGTTTGGCGTAAATAATAGAATCGGTTAACTCTTTTTGTTTTTCTTCAATAATTTCTTTTTGTTCCTGAATTTCTTCGGCTTTTAATACAACTTCGCGGGTACGTTCGGCAATCGTGTTTTCAAGTTCAACTTTCTTTTTTTCCAAAGATTTTTCTCTTTGCTTAATAAATTTAAACAGCAAAAAAGCAGAAGCGGCCAAGCTCAATAAAATAAACCACCAGGTTTTCCAAAAGGGCTTGTTAATGGTAAATACAACCGAAACAGTTTCACTCTCTACATGGTAAAGGTTTATGCATTTTACACTGAGGGTGTAAGTACCGGGAAATAAATTCTGGAAAATAATTTTGTTTGAAGTTTCATGATCTATCCACTTATCCTCTTTACCCTCGAGCTTATATTTAAATTTATTCGGCAATGGGGTAAATAGCTGGTCGCTGCAGATCTCGAAAATTAAATTATTTTGATCATGACTCAGGTTTTTTTTTCCTGAAAGAAAAATTTCCCGGTTTACAGTATTTAAAATCGAATCGTTTAAGGTAATGCTAAAAACAGAAAGCACGTTTTTTTTGTGGGGTATGATAATTTTTTCGGGATTGAAAAATAATAAACCGCCATGAGCCGGAAAAAAAATATTTTCGTCGTTAATACTTACATCCATATATTCTCTATTATGCCAGAAGCCATCACCCTTTATGCCAAAAGTTTTAGTAAAATTAAAAAGCTGTTTAGTTTTAAAATTATATCTGAATAAGGATTTGCGGGAGGTGAACCATAAATTGCCGATCTTATCTTCAACTAATCCATTTACATTTATGTTTTCAATGCCCATTTCATTGTTCCATTTTTTAATTTCTTCGGTATTTACATTATATGAATAAATGGCGGTTTGTGAGGAGATCCAGACAAGGTCTTTTTTATTGTAATAATAATTTGTAAAAGTACTGTCGGCAAGTTTTACATCATAATTATCGACTTTACGGTTACAAAACTTTTTAGTACTTTTGGTTTTAGGATTGATTATTACAAACCCGTCGTAACCGCCCAAAAACCATTTATCGGGTTTTAAAATTTCGGAATAATTTATGGCAATAGCAGTTTTTTTGTTGAACGCATAAATGGTATCCCATCTATTTGTTTCTATATTGAAGTTTACAATTTTTTCATTCACCACAACATAACAATTAGAAGTAGTATCGGTCTTAAAAAATAATCCCGGAAAAGGGTATTTATTGAAAATTACTTTTTTAGCAGTTTCATTATAAATGGTGAAAGTGGAATAGTAGAATGGGACACCGATCTGACAAGAGCTGCACAGAATGTTATCTTTATAAAGTTTAAAATAACCAACGCTGTTCTTACCGTTTTCTGTTTCAATTTCAGGACTATATTTGATCACATTCTGAAGGCTGTCTTTTTTGCAATTGTAAATTGACATGCCGCTTAAACTCGATAAATAAACCAAATTGCGTTTTGTGGAAAGTGTTTGATTAACAGGAATGGTATTATGTGAAGAGTTTGCAGACACTACTTTTAAATTTTCCCAGCTTTTTAATTTAAATTGCTGCGCTAAGGGATAATAAATGCCCACCACACCGCCGCTGGTAACCCAAATGTTTCCATCATCATCCTTTGAAAAAGTTCCAACCATGTTGTTTGAAACGCAATTTGAACAGTTAGTATATTGTTTATGATAAAATGCGGAGTGTGTTTTAAGATCAACAACCATAATACCCGAATTACCTGTGTTTACCCAAATTCTATCCTGTTCATCAGCTATAAATGCATTTGTATTTTCAAGGTTTAAAACATCTAAGCCGAATTTTTTACCTGAAACGCGTTTGGCTATTTTGTGTTCGTGATCAAGTACTAACAACCCACAATAGGTTCCAAGCCATAAATTTTTATATTTATCTTTGTAAACAAAATGACAAAGTGTAAGAGCGTGTTTTATGGTTTTAAGCAACTCAGGATCTGTGTTTTTAAAATATTCTTCAAACGGATAAGGAGAAAATGTTTTGCTTTTAGCGTCAAAAACCAAGGGCATGGTACTTCCGTCAGGCACTTCCTGAAAAAATGTAATTAAAAATTTATCTTTTTCAAGTTCAAACAGATCTCTAACCGAATTGCTTGGCATTACAGTGTTATTTTTTTTAGATGTTTGTATATTAATGTGAGTAAACTTTGTTTTGTCTTTATCAAAAAGTAATAACCCGCCTCCCCAGGTGCTTATCCACATTCTTCCTTCTGTATCCTCTATTATTTTTGAAACAACAACATCAAACGGAAAAGAGTTAACGTTCAAGGAATCATATTGGTAATGGTTAAAGATCTCTGTTTTGGGATCAAAACAAGTTACAGCTGCGGCATTTTCGTATCCAAACCAAATAGAGCCACTTTTATCTGTGTATAAGGCATGCATGTTGTTACTCAGCGGACAGTTTTTTGAATTTTTTACTACCGGATAAAATTTTGTTGCATAGCCGTTAAAGCAGGCAAGTCCCTTGTCGAAGGTAATCATCCACATTTTATTGTTTGCGCCTTTGCGCACTTCCTTAATTCCTTTGCATTTAAAGTGATCAGGCTCAAAATTTGTAAATGCCAAATCATTAATGTTTTGTGAATACGAACTAAGAGTAAGTAGAAAAAAACAAAAAACGAATATGTGTTTAAAAGACATTATTTTTCTTTTACAAAATCCCTGAACGAGATCCCTTTGCGAATAGAATCCGTATAAATATAATCGTGCATTATATTGCTCCATTTTTGGGGAGTGTGTATGGCGTAAAACAGCGAGGGCTCTATCACTTTTCCGAAATGAATTTTTATGGTATTGCCTCGTTGGCTAAACATTTCGTCGGGTAAAAACAACATCTCTAAATTGCCCTTAATGCCAAGGCGTTTGCGCCATCGTGCAAAACTGTAAAAAAATTTAGAATTTTCTCCTTCAATAAAAACCGGCACAATGGGTTTACTGTATTTTATGGCTTTATTGATATAACTTTTGTTCCACTCAAGATCTCTTATCCCAACCGAAAATTTTCTGCTTACCAATCCCGCCGGAAAAACAAGCATGGCTACATCAGTAGCGTAAACTTGTTCAACAAATTGCAAACTCTCGCGGCTTTTCCCCCCAACTTTATTCACGCCCACAAAAACCTCGCCGTAATTTTTTAAATTTTTCAAAACATCATTCACAATAAACCGCACATCGGGTCTCACATCGCCCATGGCTTTTATCAGCGACATGCCATCCAGTCCACCCAGAGGATGATTGGATGCAACAATTACGCCTCCGGTCTTGGGTAAATTTTCCGCACCAAAAACTTCTACCTTTACGCCCAGCCATTTTAGCGCTTCTGAATTAAACTCCAGGCCTGCATAGGGTTCCAGGTGGTTCATGGCCGCGTTAATATTGTCTTCGTGTAATTTTCGTTTTAACCAGTTAATGGCAAAACGGGGCAAAAATTTATATAAGCCGGCGGCTTTATCGCGCAAAACCTTTTCAATCTCTATAAATTTTTTGGGACCCATTTATTTTTCGGAACGCGGTAAAAATAATCCTATCGTTGTTAATATCCTAAAGTAAAATTAACCCCTTTTTTACAATTTATTGATCGCGGTCCGAATCTCAAAACCCTTATGGGACGGCGATTTCAAGGCTTTTTCAATCAAAAAAGAAGTGCAAACTGCCTCATTTTGAGTTTGTTAACAATTTGCTTTTTTTCAACAAAAGTGGTAAAAAATGGGTGAAAGTGGCAAAAAGTGGGAAAATAATCTTATTTTTGTCCAAATCAATTCAAAACCAGTAATGACAAGCCTTATAGGGGAATTTGACTGTAAAGTGGACGCTAAAGGGCGTTTCATGTTTCCTGTTGACCTAAGGAAGCAGTTGGAGGAGTTATTTGACAAAGGTTTTGTGATAAACAGAAATCTGCATCAACGCTGTTTGGTGTTGTACCCGATGCATGAGTGGGAAAAATTAAATAAAAAAATCGGCAAACTAAATCGCCTGATAAAAGCCAACGATGTGTTTGTAAGAAAATTTAC
>JANYBY010000006.1 GCA_025360565.1 Bacteroidota bacterium | reverse complement strand
ATAAAAAAATTACAATGGTCTGCCGTGTAAAGTCGATTGGAACGGGTTCTTCAGGCCATTAATTTTTTGGCTAGCCTTCAGAATGACCGTAGGGTGGTGGAAGGTTGAGCCCCAAATTTACTTCACCATTTTTAAACTCAGATCTAAACTTTTTACGTGATGCGTTAAAGCCCCAACAGAAATAAAATCTACTCCGCATTTTGCATAAGCCGAAATATTTTTTTCGGTAATGCCGCCCGATGATTCTACTTCCAATCGGTTTGTTTTCACTTTTGCTTCGGCAATTGCTTTGGCTTTTGCTTCGGCAGCTGCCAATGCTGTAGCTTCTGCGTCAAGGGCTGCGTCTGCCTTTGCTTTGGCAAGAGCCATCTCCTTTTTTGCTTTGGCCGACAATTTTTTTCCTGCTTTTACAATCGGCAGTTTGGTTTTGACGACCTTTTGTTTAGGTAATGCAGACAAGGTTGTTTGTAGTGCTTTGGAATATTCTACGGCAAGCATAGCGGCTTCAATCGCGGCAGTTAATTTTACAGCTTCAAGAGTTTGTTCGGGTGTAAAATTATCGAGCAGTATGCGCTGCACATTACCATTTTGCAAAACTTTTTTTACGTCTTCAATGGTTCGTGCTTCAACTTCAATCGCTAATTTCTTCTTCGTTTTTTTTAAATATAAATTGGCCGAATAAATGGCCTCAATAATTCCTCCGCAAAAATCAATATGATTATCTTTTATCAAGATCATATCAAACAAACCATAACGGTGATTTGCCCCGCCGCCAATTACCACAGCCCATTTTTCAAAAAAACGGAAACCCGGCGTTGTTTTTCTTGTATCAATAACCTTTGCTTCGGTATCGCGACATAATCTTTGTAAATAATTTGTTTTGGTGGCAATGCCGCTCATGCGCTGCATAATATTTAGCACCAAGCGTTCGGTAGTTAACAGGTCGCGCGTATTTCCTTCTACAGTAAAAGCAATTTCGTTTTTATAAACGCGAGCCCCATCGCTAATAAATTTTTTGAATTTTATTTTTTTGTCAACTTGTTTAAAGATCATTTCAGCGGCGTCTATCCCCGCAATAATTCCGTCTTCCTTTACCAATAAACGCATTTTGCCCTTGTGATCTTTGGGAATGGTGGAAAGTGAAGTGTGGTCGCCATCGCCAACATCTTCTTTAAGGGCGCTTGCAATAAATTTTTTGAGATCAAAATTGTTTTGATGCAGCTTAACAAAATCACTCATTGTCGTCTTCTATTCTGAATTGAGAAATTAAACCTCTCCGGATCAAAATTGAAACCTTGAATTTACCGTTGTTGGTTTCTAAAGTTCCGGTAATGTATTGCGAACTGTTATTGGTTGAACTTACATGCGAACCCGAGAAATTTTTTACGGCATGTTTTTCAAAAAAATATTTTAAGTTGGCCTCGGCCTGCGACTTGCTTAAAACATCTTCCTGATTACTGATCTTGATAGAAAGTTTTTCGTCAAAATATTTCACAAGCTCCGCCGTTTTGCCCTGTTTTAAAGCGGCAACAATTTCATCGGTTACTTCGCCTGAATAAAAAAACAGGCCAAAGAATAAAAAAATTATTTTAAGATTAAGTACCATTTTGTATTACAAAGTTAATATATTTTCGCATTTTTATGAAATGAAGATAATTCTGCTTCAAATCGATAAAACACAGGATGCTTATATAAGCGAAGGGATAGCCGTGTACACCAAACGTTTAAAAAACTATACTGTATTTGAAACTATGACAATTAATGTGCCAAAAAATGTGCGCCAGCGATCAATAAACGAGCAAAAAACAGAGGAGGGTAAGCTTATTTTAAGCAGTATTTTAGCTGAAGATGTATTGGTTTTATTGGATGAAAAAGGGAAAGAGCACAGCTCGGTAGAGTTTGCAAAATTTATAAGCCAAAAACAAAACGCTTCGGTAAAACGCCTAATTTTCTTGATTGGTGGGCCTTTTGGCTTCGATGAGCATGTTTACAGCAGGGCAAATTTTAAAATTTCATTATCGCAATTAACCTTTTCGCATCAAATGGTAAGGCTGTTTTTTACCGAACAATTATACCGCGCCTTTACCATTTTAAAAGGCGAAAAATACCATCATTTATAATCGTTAAAAAACGGTAAATGATGGAACGCTGATGAAGAAATTGAACGCAGATTGTTAAGATTAAATATGATCTTTTAAGGGAGGTGAACCGCTAAACTCAATAATATCATACCTTGTCTTAATCATCCGCGTTATCTGCGTTCCATTCGTGGTCTGTCAGCGTTCAGCCCCTTTTCTTAACATTTATTAGAGTATAAGTAAGCAATTTACACCCCTATTTTTCGTTAAAAACAAAGGTAAATTATGTTATCTTTGTGCTAATGGAAATCGTTAAAGGTTCAGGCTTTATTCCGGGAGAATTACTCGCTAAGATCAATTCACCAAAAGATCTAAAAAAACTGAAGGAAGCGCAATTGGTTCAGATCTCGAATGAGCTGAGACAATATATTATTGACCTGGTTTCGGTTAAAGGCGGGCATTTTGGCGCATCGCTCGGTGTGGTTGAATTAACGGTTGCATTACATTATATTTTTAATACTCCATACGATCAATTGGTGTGGGATGTGGGCCACCAGGCTTATGGGCACAAGATTTTAACGGGCCGTCGCGATGAATTTCATACCAACCGTATTTACAAAGGGCTTAGTGGTTTTCCTAAACGCAGCGAAAGTGAATTCGACACGTTTGGAGTAGGCCATTCGTCCACCTCTATTAGCGCGGCGCTTGGCATGGCCGTATCAAGTAAACTGAATAATTTAAAAGATAAACACCATATTGCTGTGATCGGCGATGGGTCTATGACAGCGGGCCTTGCCTTTGAAGGCTTAAACCACGCGGGTGTTGTAAATTCAAATTTATTGGTGATACTCAACGATAATTGCATGAGTATTGACCCCAATGTTGGCGCGCTAAAAGAATATTTAACCGATATTACAACTTCAAAAACTTACAACAAAGCAAAAGATAAAGTGTGGGATCTGCTTGGAAAAATAAGCAAATTTGGCCCCAACGCGCAAGAAATAGCCAGTAAGTTGGAGAACAGCATTAAAACAGGTTTATTAAAACAATCTAATTTATTTGAATCGTTAAAGTTTCGTTATTTCGGTCCGGTTGATGGGCACGATGTGGTTCGCTTAACAAAAGTATTGGCCGATTTAAAAGATATTCCCGGTCCTAAATTATTGCACGTACTTACAAAAAAAGGCAAGGGGTATAAATTTAGCGAAGAAGGAAATGAAACACTTTGGCACTCTCCGGGTCTATTCAATAAAGATACCGGCGAAATAATAAAAGTAATTCCAAAAAATCCTCAGCCTCCAAAATATCAGGATGTATTCGGGCAC
>JANYBY010000421.1 GCA_025360565.1 Bacteroidota bacterium | reverse complement strand
GTAATAACCGTCGGTATATAAATAAAGGCAATCGCCGGTTTTTAATTCAAATTCTTGCTCTTCAAACTTTAAATGTGAGGTTGAGCCGCCAATGGGCCTTCGAGTGCCTTTAAATTCAATGGGTTTATTATCGCGAATGATGAACAGAGGATTATTTGCACCAGCCCATTTTAATTTGCCTGCGTACGGTTGGTTGTTGGTATAAAACTCAATACAGCAAAAAGAAATATCCATGCCATCGTTAAGTTGTTTATTATCCTTTGAAAATGATTCGGAAATGAGTGCCGATAATTTTTCGAGAATTTGTGCGGGCTCACTTAATTTAAATTCGGAGATGCAACGGTTTAAAGCGGTAATTCCTAAAATGCTCACCATTGATCCCGGAACCCCATGCCCGGTGCAATCGCCAAGGGCGAGGTAGAGGAGTTCCTTGTTTGAGGTTTCTTGTTGGTTGTTAACCGTTTCTTGTTTCGTGTTACTTGTTTCGAGTTTTGTATGCTTATTCCCCAACTCAAAAACTTGAAACTCGGAAGCTGGAACCCGGAACTCGGAACCTGAAACAGTTTTGTGAGCCCAATAAAAATCGCCGCTTACAATATCTTTTGGTAAAAATAAAATAAAATGATCTTTTAATGCTGCCGAAAAAATAGATTTGGGTGGGAGCAAGGAAACCTGTAAATTTTTTGCATAGTTAATGCTGTCAACAATTTCGAGGTTCTGATTCCTTAATGCTTTTGCCTGATTAGAAATGAGAATATTTGCCGCATTCTTCTTTTTATTTTGCCTGAATAAATTTACCATCATAAAAAGTGTTGCCCCTAAAAAAACAAGAAGCGAAACTAAAATAATTTTATTTTGTTTGTTCTGCGCAATTTTAACCTGTATTTGATTTTCTTGGTTAAGGATACTGATACTATCACTTAACATTTTGCTTTTAAATTCGGTTTCTAAATTCATTCTGTGAATTTCGTCGCGTTTGTTTAGCCCAAACACACTATCTTGCGCTACCCGGTATTCGTTTTGCAGCTCATACGCTTTTTTAAAATTATTTTTAGTTACATAAATATCTTTCAGGTAAAAAGCGGAATTAGCTATGTTAACTTTGTTATTACGCGCTTTTCCCTTTTCATAAGCGGCAAACAGCATTGATTCGGCCAGGTCTGTTTTATTTAATTTAAGATATGTTTTGCCCAAATTAATTTCCGATTCTATCACCGCGCCCGGTTTGTTGCCAAAATTCTTTCTCAATAAATAACCTTTATTAAAATAAAGCTGGGCCTTATTATAATCGCCTTTTTCAAAATAAAGTGTACCCAGGTTATTGTAACTTTGGCCCATCCAAAATTTATCGTTGGCCTTAATGCGCATGTTTAAACTGATGTTGAGAAATTTTTCGGCTTCATCGTAAATTTTCATCTCAATATAATTAACAGCCATGTTGTTGGATGCCCCGGTACTCAGTTCGTAATTATTTGTTTTAAGCGCCAGGTTGTACAGCCTTAAAAACCTCTCGTTAGATTTTTCTCTGCTGCCTGTATAAGAATGAACCATGCCAATGTGTTTATTTAATTCAATATACCCGGGTTCGTTCTCCTTAAACGCATAAAGTAGTTCAGCTTTATTTAAATATTGCATGGCTTGCACATATAAGGTGTTTCGTGCAAAATAAATACCCGTTTTTATACTCGCAATGGCTTTGTCTTTATTGGTTGGCGCCATTTCTATGGCTTTTTTATATAAGGCGAAAGCCGCAACATCTTTTTTTTCGTTGGCGTACAATTTGGCTTTGCATAAATAAAAAGCAAAATTAGAGCCTGCCTCTTTGTTGTGTAAGATCTGTTTAAAATAGCCATCGTCCTCGTTCGTTTCAATTTTTTCGAGGGCAATTAAAAAAGGATTTGTAAGCGAATCCTGACTAAAAGAAATGATCCGGATAAAAAATAAAAGTAATAATACTATAAAACGGCGCATGGTTGAATATCAATAAAAGTAACAATTATTTTTAAACTAATAAATATGCAACATTGACATAAAACAAAAAAGGCGGGAAGAATGTTTCCCGGCCTTTATTTTTGATAAAAAACAGAAAAGGTAATTTTTTTAAACCATATAAAAATATAGGTCATATAAGGGATGAGTTGTGTACGAAGTAGACAATTCTATATGTCCTTATATGCCCTATATGGTTTAAAATTTGAAACTAAAATAGTCCGCTTTACCTTTTAAGCTTAACACACCTGATCTCTCTGCTACGGTTTTTTAATTTTTCTTTTCCTTCAGTTTCTCTTCTTCTATTTCCTTTG
>JANYBY010000393.1 GCA_025360565.1 Bacteroidota bacterium | reverse complement strand
CGAAATAATTAAACCAATTGTAACAGACGCTCTGATGTAAAATAAACGCTGGGGTATAGAAATTCCAAGTCCTGTCATTATGATGAATGTTTAAGCCTACCGCAAGAATAAAAATATTTTGTGTAATACGCATCGTCAAGGTCATCAACCCTTACACCCTTGCTGGTAGTGGCGTGTGCAAACTTGTTGTTTTTTAAATAAACGCCCACATGCGATATAGAACCGCTGTTTATTTTAAAAAAAATAAAATCGCCTTCGCGTAATTTTTCTTTAGTTATTTTATCACATTCGCTATAAATATCCACTGCGTTACGCGCAATTTTTCTTCCGTAAACATGTTCATATATATTATCGGCGAAGCAACTACAATCAACGCCCGTTTTAACGCAACCGCCGTATTTGTAGGGCACGCCGTACCAATCCTCAACAAACCTGAATAATTTATTTTCTTTAATTTCTTTAGCGCTAATGCCAAGTTTTTCTTTTAAACCGGAATCGGCATGGTTAGTTGTAACCACATTATTTTTTTTGATCATATCTTTTTTATGTCGGCAACTCCACGTAAAAAAAATTAGGACCAATAAAACAACCCTGCTATTTAGCAATAGACGCATGAACTATAAAGTTAGAGCTTGAAACAGAGCCTTTTTTCCGCTAACAGAGCCAGTTACAGACAATGCCATGTTAACAACCTGTGTAACGGTTATGTACCGGCAAATTTGCGTGAGCGATTGAGCCATTGTTTGAGCTCCTTTTTGCCGCCGGAAAAAGGGATGCAAAAAGAGCGAGTGGCGAAAGCGCGACCCCGCCACTGATGTGGGCTAAGGCGGGGACACGCCCAAATTATATAAACATACATTCCGGTATTTTACCTTAAGCTAATATTGCTGTGATATAAAATTTAATTTCACAACATTTAAACTCTTATTTGTATTAGGAATATCACCTGTTTTTTAGTAACTTTGATAATATCAAAAGTGAAATAATAAAACAACGATTATGAAGGGAATAAGTTATATAACCAACGAACGCAATGAGAAAAGGGCGGTTGTTATTGATTTAAAAACCATAGAACTACATGAGGAAGAGGTGCATGAATTTATTGACGTTTTAATAGCGGAAGGTAGAAGAAATGATGAAAAATTAAGTTGGGAAGAGGCCAAAAAAATTCTTAGAAAAAAGAAAAAAATATGATCTATAAGATTATAATTACTAAACACGCTCTAAAAGAAATTATTAATCTACCCGCCAAAACCAGCAAACAGGTTTCACTTGTTATTGATGATTTGGCCAATAATCCAAGGCCACATGGCTCAAAAAAACTAAAAGGAGAAAAGGAATATCTTTGGCGTGTAAGGGTGGGCGATTACCGAATTATTTATCAGATAGCGGAAACAATTAAAGTTGTTGAAATCAGAAAAGTAGGTCATCGTAAAGATATTTACCAATAATTAGTTGCCTTTTAAACTCAGACCATAAGATCCTATATTCTTATGATATAAAATTTAATTTCACTACATTTAAACTCTTATTTTCCCCCGAAAATGGCAGATATACCAACTAAAGCTACCGACGTGAAAACCAAAATACCTTTAGAGACCTTAAAAACCGCTTTTGAGTTAATGTGTACCGCCAAAAGCATGACGGAACTTTTTGAGGCCAATAAAGAAATTACCGCCAAATACGTTCACGCTACAAGCCGCGGCCACGAAGCCGTTCAGCTTGCTTTAGGCCTGCAATTATTGCCTCAGGATTTTGTGAGCCCTTATTACCGCGACGATAGTATTTTATTGGGTATTGGTATGCGGCCTTTTGACCTGATGTTACAGCTTTTAGCCAAACGCAACGACCCTTTTTCGGGAGGCAGAACCTATTATTCGCACCCAAGTTTACGAAGGGACGATATGCCTAAGATTCCGCACCAATCAAGCGCTACAGGCATGCAAGCCATACCTACCACAGGAATTGCCATGGGTTTGCAATACCTTGAAAAGGCAGGATTGGCAAAGGATTATATGGGAAAAAACCCTGTCTCTGTTTGTTCCCTTGGTGATGCAAGTTGTACCGAAGGGGAAGTATCAGAAGCTTTTCAAATGGCTGTGTTGAAAAAATTACCGATGCTCTATTTTATACAGGATAACGAGTGGGACATTAGCGCCCATGCAAGGGAAATTCGTGCGCAGGATATTTCTGAATTTGCAAAAGGCTTTCATGGATTGGAAACAAGAACTATTGATGGTACCGATTTTATTTTAAGCTACAATACGGTGAAGGAATGTTTGGATATTATTCGTAAAGAACGCCGTCCTATGCTGATCCACGCCAAAGTGCCTTTATTAAACCACCATACCAGCGGAGTTAGAAAAGAATGGTACCGTGATGACCTGGAAGAAGCGGCAAAGCGCGATCCGTTACCAAGATT
>JANYBY010000367.1 GCA_025360565.1 Bacteroidota bacterium | reverse complement strand
GGCGAGTTATGCATAATCGTTTTCGCTTTCTATTTTTTTGTTGTTAAAAGCAGTCCGCTTTTTTTCTTGTATGATAGAAAAGTCATTATCAGGGCTAATTCTTCTGTAGTAATTAAAGTATCCTCCAAAGCAACTGTGTGTTTTGCATTCGCCACTCTTAATTCATATCCCGAAAGTTGTTCGGGTTTAAAATCAGGAATTACTTTTTTCCCATTAAATTTTTTGTCATGGCACTTTGCACAACTTAAAGTGTAAAGCTGCTGCCCTTTATCGCATTGCTTTGTAAATTCCACTTTTACATGGGGCAGCATTTGATCCGGAAAGTCGTACCCAACCTTTTTTTGCGAAGTGCATTTAAATATTAACAAACTTGCGATAAATAAACCAACCATCAATTTTATCATTTTCATATGGAAATAATTTGTCTTTTTGTTGTCATATGGAATAGCCAGTTTATCTTCATTAATGTTCATGTTTGTTAAACATGGTTATTTCATATCAATATTCACCGCTTACTTTTCTTTTATTTAATGTTTTTATTTTTGACTCCGGCATATTCAGCGGAGGAACCTCAAAACTTATATTTTCATTTAATGACTTAATAAATTCTAAAAGGTCTTTTTTTTCATCCTTGCTTAAATGCAAGGAATCCGATGAAAGCGTTTGGTTCGCTACTTTTAGCCCCCTGCCTGCCCCGCCGCCGCCGTCATAAAAATCAATTACCTGCTCAAGGGTCTTAAATACGCCGTTGTGCATATACGGTGCCGTTTTTTCCGCGTTTCTAATTGTTCCTGTTCTAAAGGCATTGGCAGTTTCAAAAGCCGGGTTAACTGTATACCGTCCCTTATCTTTACTCAAAGTTTTGTAATTTGTATCTGCGGGCGTTCCCAAAACTTCAAATTCAGAACCCACAAAAGGCGGTTTTACACCGTTAAATTGAGGTGCGAAATGGCATGTTGCACATTGGGCTTTACTCATAAAGATATTGAACCCTCTTTTTACTCTTTCATCCGGCGCGCTACTTTCGTTCATTGCAATATCAAAGGGAGAATAATATTGGCTGAATTTTGAATAATACATGGTGATGGCCGAAGAAATGTGTTCCATGGTTATCTCCTTTTCAAGAGGTGTATATTGCAAAAAATTTTTAAAAGCTTTTTTATAATCTTTACAGCTCAATATTTTTTTTATTAACTCTTTTTCTTCACAGGCTAGTTCCATTGAATTGGTTATAACGGCTTTTGTTTGTTCTTGAAGCGAAATATGTTTTCCATCGAGCATAACTAAGTGATTATATTGAACATTTATGAGTGAGGGCGAGTTTCTTGGTAAAAACTGTTTTCTGTCGTAATTAAGGGACGAGGCATTTGTATTATCGGTAAAGCAATTAGTTGGTTTATGACAGGATGCACAGCTGCGTAAATTGTTGCCCGATAAAATAGGGTCGTAAAATAATAGTTTGCCGATCTGATCAATTTGTTTAAGTTTTTTTTCTTCGTTTACCCGCAAATAAATTCCTTTGCTGTTTTGGCCGGTATATAAACGTTTACTAAAAATTGATCTTACATTATTGTTCAGCGAATAATCCATATTGCTTTTACTAATCACGGCATACTTAATTATCAATTCCTGATTAAAGGCAAAAAGCGGGTTTATATAGTGTTTAATAAAAGTAAAATGATCGAAGTTTTCATAGCCTGATGGTTGGTTGTTTACATAAGTAATGGCCTTAGCATATAGCTCCAAATAATTTTGGCTTATAGCCTGTTGAGGAAAAGTTTGATTAAATGATATATACGTTTGGTATACACCGCTTAGCATACTTCTTAATTCAGGTATAATTTGTTTAGTATCCGGGCATTCGAAAGCAGTGGTATAAATTGTTGCCAGATTTAAGAGATGTAATCTGTTACACAAATAAAAATGATGGTAGTCCTTCAATTGTTCAACTATCGAATCCGACTGATAGGCATTTAAAGATGCTAAGGCCATCTTTATTAAATTTTCAAGAGAATCTTTTTTAATTTCAGTTTCCTCAAGGTAAAGAGCCGCGAGTGTTAAGCCCGCCCCTTCGCGTTTATAAGGTTTTTCAAATTTTTCAAAAACTTCGGTTTCCCATTCTACAGGCAATGGTCCATTTATTTTTTTATATGCTAAGGGGTCAATATATCTTAACCAAATGTCAACATTCTTTAAAGCAATTCGCGTTAAATTAATTTTACCGATCACCTTTTGTTTATCGGCTTCTTTTTTCAGATCACTTGCTTCAATTAATTCTAACAGCTCTTTTGTACCCGATCTAAGCTTAATTATCTTATTAGTATAATTTTCTAAATATTCTGTCTTGTTCAGGTCATTTTTAAATGAATGGGACATGCCCACAATTAATGTGGAAAAAATCATAAATGCTGCCCCTGCTTTCTTCAAACTCCTCATTTTATAAATGATAAAAACCAGGCAAGTTTCCTTGCCCGGCTTTATATTGCGTTTTTAAATTGGTTAATGATTTATTATTAGCTTCATCCTGGTAGAATTAACGCCCACATTTACCTTTACAAAGTATTCTCCGTTACTTAATAAAGATGTGTTTAAACTTACTTGTTGCTCACCTTTTTCAAGGTCTTTTTCAACAGTTACAATACATTTTTTACCTAAAACATCAAACACATTTATTACAACATGTTCGTTTTTTTCTAAATTTAATTTTACTGTAACTTCGTCTTTGGCAGGGTTTGGAAATAACGATATTGAATTATTATTTGAAGCATTGCTTTTTATACCGGTATTAACAACAACAACCGAACCAGTTCCTGCAACAACAAAACTATATGAAGGCTCGTTATAATCATTATTGTTTATTGTTACCATAGCGCTGCGAGTACCGGCAGCGGATGGCGCAAACTGTATGGCAAAAACGATATTGCTTGTTTGGGTCATGTTAAAAGGTAAAGCCGGCACACCAGTTAAACTAAATTCGGAAGCGTTTGCCCCTGTAATAGTTACGTTTGAAATAGTTAAAGAACCGCCCCCTGTATTTTGAATGTTAAAATTATTGATTACGGCGTTGCCAACATTTACTAAACCGTAATTTGTATTATTTGTTGGGCTTGTAACTGATGCCCCATATGTAATATCATTTGAATTGCCTTGCATATTAATTTCAGGGGCCGAAATAGGATTATAAAAAGCCATAAGTTGTCCGCCTTCTACAACTCCACCGGGTATTGCATAATGCGCCTGATCAACAGTTAAAAACATGCCTTGGCCTAAAATAGCTGACACGTCAATTGCTCCCGATGTTTCTTCATCCTGCGTTAAAAAATTAACCCCCCCTGTTATAAAGCGTGTAGGATCGTGCTGAAAAATAGGCGTTATAACATCCGTAGCAATATTATAATTAAGCATTCTACCGTTCCAGGCGTTATTTCCCACATCCTCTTGTAATACTATATTTCCCGAATTATCAATACCCATATTATCAAACATCTGCTGGCCTTCTGTTCCATCCATTACCGCCGTAATAACACCACCTAATTCAGGCGTGGCAATATTCGTGAAACGTAATTTCCATAAACGGCTTGGGCTGTTAAACGCGTTGGTGGTATTAAAGTAAAAATCTCTTGGACTTGAAGGATCCCATGACCCATCTTCGGGACGTAAAAAAGTGGTTACACCCAAATTGTTGGCCATTGTATTTAAGGATGCACCGGTAATTGCATTTACCTGGCCCAAATCTATAAGAGTAAAAGTAGTATTGGGAGTAGGAAAACTTGAACTTGTTTCGGCAGCTAAACTTGAAACAGACACGCCATAAAGTTTTCCGTTTGTTAACCCAGCTTTATCAACATCTAATCCTGAATTGGTTTTAGTTCCAATATAAAAATAAACCTGCCCAGGTGTAGTATCGTCCATTAAACCTACAACCGTTTTTGTTCCAGTGTTAGGGCACGCTACAGCATTTTCCCAAGCTTGTTTTCCCAAATACGGTAATTCATAACTTTTGCCGGCATCCACACCATTAACAACATGCGCCATTGCGCGACCTTCAGTACCGCTTTCTTCTCCGTTCATATAAATACGGTTTTGCGTTCCTAAGCCTGTAGCGGCATTATAAAATGAGGATACAGCCGGAAGATCTCCGGAACAAAATCTTGTAAAAGTAACCGCAGGCGTAAGGGTATACCCACCGCCCGAGTTTAAATACACGCTTTGAATAAGGTCTGCACCGCTTACAACTGATAACGGCACTTTATTAATTATCCACTTTGAAACAAAAGCACCGGTACCACCATGAGCCCGCGCAACCCCTACACTTTGAATAAATTCATGATTCATTAATAATGTAAATGTTCCATTACCATTATCAAATGCACCTAAACCATCAGGTGTTCCACACATTGTATATCCGCCAATTACATCCGTAGCCGTAAAAATAGAAGTTACTGTAGCATTTGATACCAATGGCAATACGTAAGGAGGTTGAGAGCTGCTTGGTCCTGTAATGGCTACTGTGCCGGTTATTTGAGCTGTTGTTAACTGACTTGCAATAACGCAAGCAAAAATTGTTTGTAGTTTTCTTTTCATGTTCATAGCTTTAATTTTTTACAAACCTACTCTGCACATTGCACTTTAATTTTAAGCTAGTATAATTAAATCGTCATAATTATCCGAAAAGGGCACTCAATTAATTGACTAATTAATATTGGTTTAATATTTGTATTTATAATTGTAAACGCAACGTTTCTTATTTAACTATTATTTCCAAAGATCCATTTACCACGACAAAGTCCTCTTATTCCTGCAAAATTTTCTCTTTTCCGCATTTTTCATTGCCATTTTGGCACAAACTGCTTAATGGTACTATCTTTGATGCCTATTTAATAAATAATTTAAAACTCATGAGCACAACAGGAAAAATTAATGTACAAACGGAAAATATTTTCCCGATAATCAAAAAATTCCTTTATAGCGATAACGAAATTTTTTTACGTGAATTAGTAAGCAATGCGGTTGACGCTACTCAAAAACTAAAAGCCCTTGCAAGTATGGGCGAAGCGAAAGGAGATCTGGGCGATACAAAAATTGAGATCGAGGTTGACAAATCATCCAAAACCATTACCATAAAAGATAAAGGTATTGGTATGACAAAAGAAGAGATCGAGAAATACATTACCCAAATAGCCTTTAGCGGTGCCGAAGAATTTGTAAATAAATATAAAGATAAGGTTGACAAAAATGTGGTAATAGGCCATTTCGGATTGGGTTTTTATTCTTCGTTCATGGTGGCAAAAAAAGTAGAGATCTTTTCTTTGTCTTATAAAGATGGCTCCAAAGCTGTTCGCTGGGAATGCGATGGTAGTCCGGATTACCAAATTGAAGAAATAAGCAACCGTACTCAAAGAGGGACAAATATTGTATTACATATTGCGGATGATTGTGAAGAGTTTTTAGAACAGTCCAAAATTGAAGGTCTGCTTAAAAAGTATTGTAAATTTTTACCCGTTGAAATAAAATTCGGAACTAAAAAAGACTGGATAGACTCGGGTGAAAAGGACGATAAAGATGAACCTAAACAAACCGAAATTGAAGTTGATAATATCATCAATAATCCAAATCCGGCATGGACAAAGAAACCCGCTGACCTAAAAGATGAAGATTACAAAAGTTTTTATCACGAATTATATCCGATGCAATTTGAGGAACCATTGTTTCATATTCATTTAAATGTAGACTATCCTTTTAATTTAACCGGCATTTTATATTTTCCTAAACTCAGCAATAAACTGGAAATGCCAAAAGATCGCATACAGCTTTACAGTAACCAGGTTTTTGTAACGGATAATGTAGAAAATATTGTTCCCGATTTTTTAACCCTTTTGCGCGGCGTGATCGATAGTCCGGATATTCCGTTAAACGTGAGTCGCAGCTATTTGCAAGCTGACGGTAATGTAAAAAAGATATCTTCACACATTACTAAAAAAGTAGCGGATAAATTAGAAGAGATCTTTAAAAAAGACCGTGCTGAGTTTGAAAAAAAATGGGACGATATAAAAATATTTGTTCAGTATGGCGTTATAAGCGACGAAAAGTTTTACGAAAAAGCGGTTAAATTTTCTTTACTAAAAACTACCGAAGGCAAATATTTTACGTTTGATGAATTTGAGAACCATGTAAAACCAAATCAAACCGATAAAAATAAAAAATTGGTTTATTTATATACCACAAATGTTTTAGAGCAGCATGTTTACATTGATGCCGCTAAAAGTCGCGGTTACGAGGTATTGATAATGGATACCATGCTTGATCCGCATTATATAAACAGTTTAGAAAGCAAATTAAAAGACATTTCTTTTGTACGAGTTGATTCTGATACGGTTGAAAAAATAATTAGTAAGGAAGAAAACACCATCAGTAAATTATCTGAAGAGCAGCAAAAAGAATTACGCCCCGTAATTGAAAGCTCGGTTCCAAAAGAACAATTTATGATCGTGTTTGAAAATTTAAGCGAAAAAGATTCGCCCATGCTTATTACGCGCCCCGAATTTATGCGAAGGATGAAGGACATGAATCAACTCGGCGGTGGCGGCGGAATGAGCTTTATGGGCAATATGCCCGAAATGTATAACCTTGTTGTAAACTCAAACCACCCTTTAATTTCGAGGATCCTGGAAGAAAAAGACGCCGAGAAACAAAAGAGTTTAACCAAACAAACAGCAGATCTGGCATTACTTTCACAGGGGCTATTAAAAGGTGAAAGCCTTACCAATTTTATTAAAAGAAGCGTTGAGTTGATCTAAGCACACAGTATCCCTCTCCAAGGAGAGGGTGCCCGGAGGGCGGGAGAGGAAAATACTTTGAGGAGGTGTCACGAATTGACAGAGGAGGCCTCCTCTCTCAGTGCCTGTCTTGAGCTTGCCTCGGGGCGGAGACGGAATCAGGAGAACTTTTCCAAAGTTTGAAACTTTGGAAAAGTTTAGGATTTGTCCGAAACAGCTCTTATGCAGGCATAATAATGGTTTTTTGCGGGTTCTTGCCGCATTTTTAACAAACGCTCCCCTAATTTCCCTGTCGTTTTTGCAACCTCTTTATCGTTTACTTGTATAACTAAGTAAGAACGGTAAAGATGACTAAAATTTACCTATATAGTTTTATAAAAGATCTTTCGCTCTCAGGCCTCTCTCTGACCAAAACTCCACACGACCGCAAAAGCCTTCTCTTCATCAATAAAATGAGCATGGTAAATACTTTATTCATGCTCGCGTTTTCAATTACCCTCGCACTTTTAGATCTTGTCAAGGTTTTATACTTCACTATTCCCTTTACATTTTTGTTTGCTTTGCCGGTTTATTTAAATTTTATTGGAAAATTAAATTCATGCAGATATTATTTTTCAATAATGCCTTTGTTTTTTATTATGGGCATTTGCATTCATAACGGTTCGCACTTGGGCGACAAATATTTACTTTTAACAACCGCCATCATCCCCCTTATATTATTCCAAGCAAAAAAAATTATTTACACCTTGTTCTTTGTAAATATGACCGTATTCTTTTTGATTCTTTGGTATCAGTCGGCTTTTAAACCTCTGGCTCCCCTGCCCGAGTTTATAGAAAAACAATATTATGTGTACGCCCAGCTTACTGTATTTGTGGTCATCTTTTTTGTGGTACAATATTTTAGAAAAGATTCGGAGGAATACGCAGAAGAATTGGAAGAAAAAAATAAGATCATCAGCGAAAAAAATCATGAGATCATTGACAGTATCTCTTACGCTAAAAGATTGCAGGACGCCATTATGCCGCCCGAAAAAGAAATTTACGATCACATTCCCGAAAGTTTTGTTTTATATAAACCAAAAGACATTGTGGCCGGAGATTTTTACTTCGCGGATCACAAAGGCGAATATTTTTTTATTGCCGCCGCCGATTGCACCGGGCATGGTGTGCCGGGAGCCATGGTGAGCATGGTTTGCAGCTCGGCCTTAAACCGCGCGGTTGAAGAATTCGGTTTAATAAAACCGGGAGAGATCCTCGATAAAGTGACCATGCTCGTAGTTGATGCGTTTAAAAAAAGTTCTAAAGATATAATGGACGGAATGGATATTTCCCTTGCCGTCATCAATACTAAAACCCGCGAAGTGGCCTGGGCCGGAGCAAATAATCCGCTTTGGTATATTCCCGGCGCTGTTAGTTCAAGCACTCAAAATACTAATTCTTCAACTCAAGCAAAAACAAAAAATCCTGAACCTGACGCCGGCGATATTGACGCCGCTGTTTCGTTAGCCTCGGAAAATAATATTGAACTTAAAGAAATTACAGCTACTAAACAACCTATTGGTAAAAGCGAAACATATAAATCGTTTACAACCCATGTTTTAAAATTGGCAAAGGGAAGCTTGCTTTATTTATTTACCGATGGTTTTGCAGATCAGTTTGGCGGACCAAAAGGAAAAAAATTTATGTACAAACAACTGGCCGATCTAATTTTTAAACACAAACATTTAAATATGAACGCCCAACGCGAAATTTTGGAAAAAGCATTTTCGTCGTGGAAGGGGGATCTTGAACAGATTGATGATGTCTGCATAATCGGTCTTCGTGTGTAACCAAACGATTATGCTTAAACATCACAATCCCGAGTGAATAAAAATGAACCTCGGGACAGATGATGTTTGTATAATTGGGCTGCGTGTGTAATTTTCTCGCAGAGTAAGGCGGAGTTTTTCGCTGAGACGCGCAGAGTTTTATTTCTCTGCTACACTTTGCGCTATCCTCTGCGCATCTCCGCGAGAAACTCTTGGATCACCCCCTCTTCAATTTAGCAATAGTCCCCGTTGGATCTTCAGAACTAAAAACAGTATTGCCGGCAACTAAAACATCGGCACCGCAGCCAATTAATTTTTGGCAATTATTAAGATCCACTCCGCCGTCAATTTCAATTAATGCCTTAGAGTTTTTATCGTGAATAAGCTGTTTTAATTTTATTATTTTTTCATAAGTACCTTCAATAAATTTTTGTCCGCCAAAACCCGGGTTCA
>JANYBY010000254.1 GCA_025360565.1 Bacteroidota bacterium | reverse complement strand
TAAGCAGAGTTGATTTACCTGCACCGTTCTTTCCGATGATGCCTAAAACTTGCCCTTGCTGTACTTCAAAATTAATATCCTTTAACGACCAAACATATTCGCTTCCGCCGCTTTTACTCCTGTCATTAATGTCGCCAATTTTTAAATAAGGGTCTTCTTTTCCCCTAATGCTGTGCCACCAACGGTTAATATCGTGCGCTATTGTTCCTGTGCCCAATTGCCCGAGCCTGTATTGTTTTGAAATGTTTTCGGCTTTTAAAACTATATTCGACATTTTATTGAGATCAAAAATTTAAACCGTGTCCATGAACGATTTTTCAACTTTGTGAAAAATAATTAACCCGAGAAAAAATAATACTAGTGTAAATATTAAACTGTATAGAAGATAGAACCAATTGAACTCGCCAACACCTAAAAAAGCGAATTTAAACGTTTCAATAATACTAGTGATGGGATTTGATAAGATGAGCCACTTGTATTTTTCAGGAACAATGGATAAAGGATAAACAATGGGTGAGGCGTACATTAATAATTGAACCCCAAAGCCGACCAAGAATTTTAAATCGCGGTATTTAGTAGTTAATGATGAAATGATGATGCCAAAACTTAATCCTAAAAAACCCATTAAAATTATTAAAAAGGGAACTAAAAGAAGTGTTGCATTGGGATGCAGTGCGCTTCTTTGCGTTAAATAAAAGATCCAAACACCAATAAATAAAAGAAACTGAACCGCAAATTTTATAAGGTTAGATAAAATTACCGAAAGCGGCATGATCATTCGCGGAAAATAAACTTTACCGAAAATACCGGCGTTGGCAGTAAAGGTGTCGGATATTTTTGAAAGCGTATCTGAAAAATAATTCCACAAAGTAATGCCGCATAAATAAAACAGAACGGGCGGTAAACCATCGGTAGGGATCTTTGCAAGGTTGCCAAAAATTATGGTGAATGTGATGGCTGTAATGATAGGTTGAATGAAAAACCAAACCGGTCCCAAGATAGTTTGCTTATAAATGGCAACAAAATCTCTTCGTACAAAAAGCAGCAACAGATCTTTATAGCGAAAAATTTCGTTTAGGCGAAGATCGTACCATTTGGATTTTGGTTTAACGATCAGATCCCAATGCTCTTCCACTGTTTGTTTTGAGTTGTCTGTCATTTTTTATGGATCGCCCTTAAAGGATTGCCTGCAAAAGTTCCCGCATGGGGCAAACTTTTTGTAACTACACTGCCTGAGCCGATAATGATATTTGAACCGATAATTAAATTATTATTTATAACCGAACCGCTGCCAATAAAAACGGCATCGCCAATTTTTGTTTCGCCATTTATCACAGCATTAGTGG
Source organism: Bacteroidota bacterium (assembly GCA_025360565.1). GTDB lineage: Bacteria > Bacteroidota > Bacteroidia > B-17B0 > Aurantibacillaceae > Aurantibacillus. The sequence goes on along the minus strand of JANYBY010000254.1, from coordinate 9,070 downwards.
ATATATGGCAATTAGCGCCAACTTCCACATCGTGTTCTAAAAGCGCTTTTGAATTAATAATACAGTTTGAGCCAACTTTAGCACCCGAATTTATATGGGCCTGGTGCATCACCACTGTTCCTTTTCCGATAACGGCTCTTTTTGAAACAAGAGCAATTGGAGAAATAATTGCAGGCATGTGGGCGTTAAGAGACAATAGTTTGTTAAATAATTTCGCGCGCAGATCAGCCGATCTAATAAAACCAAGCGTTATAATAAAATTATAATTTTGTTTTACAAGAGTTTCAATTTCATCGTCGTTCCATAATATTTTATAACCGGACACTTCTATGTTTAATTTTTCCTTGGTGTCGACAAGTCCCGCAATTTTGAATTTATTCTCCGATTCAATAATTTCTATCACAGATTTACAATGCCCCCCGCCACCAATTAATATTATTTTTTCTTTATTCAATGATAACAGAATTTCTTTCTGGAAAATTAATGAGTACCCCCATACCTTTTTTACTGTAAACAGCCATACTGCCAATAGCCGCGGCGTTAGCGTTACTTTTGTATAAAATATGTTGTATGTGCTCCAAGCTCCCGCAGCCCCCGCAAGCAATTACAGGAATACTCACGTTGTTAATTATTTCTTCGCTAACACTGTAATCGTACCCGATCCAGGTGCCGTCATTATCTATGCTTTGCACCATTAGTTCACCAACGCCAATTTCTTTTTCCAAGTATTTTGCGTATTCGGTTAATGTGTATTTTAATTTGTGGCCAATATAAGAGTAGGGGGCAATTTTACCGAACATAGGTTTTTTAAAATCAATACAGCCCACAACGGCTTGTGCGCCATAATCGTTTACCACTTTTTTTATTACATCCGGATCTTCCTGTATCAATGAATTTACGATCACTTTTTCAACACCTATTTTATAAAGTCCGGCAAAGTCCTCATACGTTTTTACACCACCGCCATAGGCAAAAGGCATAAACGCTTCGCCGGCCATATCTGCAATTTTATCAAAGTTAGGTCTGCGTTTTTGTTTGGATGCATTTATATCGATCAGCATCAATTCGTCAACTTCCTTCTCGTTGTAAATTTTTATGGCGTTAATAGGATCGCCAATGTAATTAGGGTCTTTAAACCTAACGGTTTTCACTAGGCCGCTTCCATCATAAAGTAAACAGGGTATTACACGTTTGAGGGCCAATGGTTGAAAGTTAGATTTAAGATTTTATAAGTTAGATTTAAAGCGAATTAAAGTTTCGCAAAATTTTCAAGCACCTTCATCCCAAATTTTAAACTCTTTTCGGGATGAAATTGCGCGCCATAAATATTTTCTTTATTTACCATACAGGTAAAATCAACACCAAAATGGCTAGTGGCCATTTCCTGGTTCTTATCAAAACATTTTACATGATATGAATGCACAAAGTAAAATCTGTTTTTAGAGGTCATATCGATCAACGGATTATTTTTTTTAACCGTAATATAATTCCAACCCATGTGCGGCACTTTTAATTTTAGCGCGGGGTCTAAATTAAATTTTATGGTTTCGGCATCTATCCATCCCAATCCTTTTTTTACGCCTTCTTCACTGCCCTTTGTGAGTAATTGCATGCCAAGGCAAATGCCCAGAACCGGAACTTTTTCGGTAAGCGCTTTATGATTTAAGGTTTCAATTAAGACTGCTTTTTCAAGATTGTTCATGCCATGGTCAAACGCGCCTACACCCGGCAGTAGAATTTTTTCCGCTTTTGCTATTACCTCTACATCGCCCGAAACAACAACGTTCTTAATGCCAATTTTTTTAAACATGTTCAATACCGATGCCAAATTTCCAATTCCATAATCCACAATTACGATCATTTGCTACAACAGTTTACTTAGTTTTGTAAGCACTTCGTTTGGTAAATTAATTTTTAGCGAATAGCCCAAACTTTCAAGTGCAATTGTATAAATGTCTTTTCCCGAAACACGCTCTACAATTCCTGTCATTCCTTTAAAAGGGCCATGCTTTATGGTTGTGCGGTCGCCGGGCTTATAATTCTCTAAAGGTTTTGCTTCGGCATGGTAACCTTTTAACTCAATACTTTTTAAAATATTTATTTCTTGTTCTCGTATAATGGCGTCCTTTCCATTTGACCTTACGTATTGTAAAACACCTTGAGCTTTAAAAACAAACTCACGTTGTTGCAAAGTTATATTCACAAAAACATATCCATTTATGAGCGGGCTTACCACTATTTTTTTTCGGTCGCTCCATTGTTTCTTTTCTTTTTTCAAGGGTAAATAAGCTTCAATACCCAATTCGAGTAAACGTGCGGTTACTTTTTTTTCGCTTCGCGATGCTACGTATAGGGCTTTCCAGTTGAGCTGCATTTTTGTTCGTTGTCAGTTTTCCGTCATTAGTTGTCCGTTATTTGTAATTAGTTTAACGTATAACCAATAACACCTCTTCACAGCTTCGCCACCTCAGTCACATAACTAAGCGCACACAAATTAATTTTAGAATTCTAGAATTATTAAATTCTAGAATTTATTTACTCCATATTAAAAGCGGATGTGTATCCGATTCTTTAATTTTTTCTAAATTAAATTCAGCTTCTGAGTAGACTATGAATTTAATTTTTTTATCAATCTTCTTTTCTGCCTTACCTATCAATTCTACTAAATAAGGAATGTTAATATCTCCCACTAAAACCAGGTCTATTACATCGGTATTTAAACCGGTGGCTAATTTTCCGATCAGGTAAACTTTCTCCAATTTTCCAATGCGTTGTAAAATGTAATCCACCACATAGTCAATACCCACCATTTTTTTAACGATGCTGTTTATTTCGAGAAAAAGCGGATGCCGGTTATTAACTTTAAAAAGTTTTTTATTGCCTTTATTAAAGGATTGTAAGAACCCCGCTTTTTCGAAACGGTTCAGTTCTAGGCGGATGGAGTTGGTTGATTCGCCAAACTCTTCTTCTAAACCCCTTAAATAAGAGGTTAAATTATCGTTCAGGAAAAATTTTACAAGAATTTTAATCCGGGTTTTGGAGGATATGAGGGCTTCGAGCATTGTTGAGTAACAATATTACTCATTATTGACGAGAAATGCAACTATTTTTTATAGCCATAACCTTTGCCATAACCGTAACCATAGCCATAGCCATAACTGTAGCCATAACCACGATAATAGTATCGGCGGCCTAAATTTCTAACACCATTTAACAGCAAGTTAATGTTTTTAAGGTTGTTGCTTTCAACCAAAGATTCAATAAATGTAATTACTTTTTTGGTGCTTGATTTGGTATTTAATACAAAAATTGAGGCATCTACATATTGGATGAGATAAACCGAATCGGATAAAAGTCCCGCGGGCGGGGTATCTATAATAACAAAATCAAATTTTTCTTTAGCAAGGTTGATCAGTTCTCTCATTTTTTCTGCCAAAACAAATTCAGAAGGGTTTGGAGGAATTGGCCCTGAATAAATACAAAATAAATTATCAACGTGTGTTGGCGAAACAATTTCTTCAAACGTGCTATGGTCGGTAATAAATGTTGTAATACCAATGGATTGGGGAGGCAAGCCAAAGCGTTTGTAAATTTTAGGTTTGTGCAAATCTAACTCAACAATAACGGTTTTTTTACCGCTCTTAGCTAAAATGGTTGCAAGGTTAACACTTGTAAATGTTTTTCCTTCGCCTGGAAGAAAGGAAGTTACCAAAAAAGTTTTCGCGTCAACGCCTACGTGGGCGTACTGCAAATTGGTTCTGAAATTCCTGAACGATTCGGCAATTAATGAATTTGGATTTTGTTCCACAATTATACCTTCACTCTCAGAGGCTTTCACCATTGGTAAAACCCCAATTAAAGGCAACTCGGTAAGTTCTTTTAAATGATCAACAGTTTTAATTTTTGTATAGAAAAACAAACGTATAACAACTATCAAAATAACCAGTAACAAACCAAACGTAATAAACTGTTTCTGTATTTTTGGTTTATCGGGCGAATCGAGGCCAATGAACCTTGGCGATTCAACAATTTTAATGTCGGGTACTATACTGGCTTTGGCAATTTTTGTACTCGCTTTTTTCTCAAGTAAGAAATTATATAATTGTTCACTTACAGTTGCCTTACGCTGTATGTTTAAAATATCACGCTGTTTACCGGGTATTAATTTAGCCTCACCTATGTAACTGCTAATTTCCCTGTTTAGGTCTTTAATTTTAAATTGAGTGGCATTGCGTGTATTGGTAATGTACACCAACAGATCTTGCTTGGTTTTTTTAATACTGGTTTTAAGTTCAATAATTACAGGGTTGTTTGCTTTTGAAGTGTTAAATAACTCGTTAAGTTTAATTTGTTTAGTGTACAAATCGGTTACCGCCTGCGCCATGTATCCTCCTTTTTCGCTTATGTAAATACTTGGCGGTAAAAATTGCGGATCCTTATCCTCAATAATATATTTCTCTAAGCTCCCTAATTCATCAATTATTAATTTACATTGAGATATCTGGTTATCGTAAACGCCAATTTTCGATAAAAAATCACCACGTTCCCATTCAAGATCTATAATAGAACGTTTTTCTTTATAGCCCTGCATAGTATCTTCAATACTTTTTAACGCAAAGGTTATTTCATTTAATTGTTTATCAATATAGGATATGGTGCGTTCGTTCAGATCGTACTTGGTTTTTAATTTACTCATCGCGTAAACGCTGTTGAGTGTATCCAGTATCAATACCGCCCTTTCGGGTATTACATCCATTAGGTCAATTTTTAAAATGTTGGTGAATTGTGGATTATCAATAACCAAACTACCCCTTATGTTAGAAATTAAATAATCTTTGCTGTGAATACTAAATTGGTAAAAAGCGGCTTTAATCACCTCCAGATCTTCTCCGTCAAAATTTCCCTGTCGTATGATTTGTAATTTGAGATCGGTATCAATCCTATCGAACTTGCCCGTTTTTATTTTTTTTTTGCCGTTTTCCCTATAACTGATCTCGTAAAAATCTTTATTTAATACCCTAAAATCGAATATCTCCTCAAAATTGGCAAATACCAATGAATCGGGGATAATCTTAAAGGGCATTTTTTCAAACTGTTCGGTTGTAACTACCTTTCCTACAATAAAGTACGATACCTGAATCCTATCCAGCAATTTATCAACCACTTTTTTTGATAGGTCATAAGATTGAAGGATACGCGTTTCGTTCAGGTTATCCACATAGGATCCGTAAGAATAAAAACTGGCATCACTTAATACATTACTTTGGTAATAAGTATCGTTCGACTTTAGTAAAAATTCCGTGGAAGCCTTGTAAATATTGGTTAAGCGGTAAACGTAAAAATAACCAACCGCGTAAAAAATGGGCAAAATTATTACCGGAACCCACCAATTTGCGGCTAATATCCGTACCAAAAGATTTAGATCTTTAGAGGATATGATGGTTTGCTTTTTGTTATTGAGAGGGATGTTAGCCACTTAGACGCACAAATATAAAGCTTTAAAAGATAGAATTGTTAAAAGATAATCTTGTTTGGTATGCCTTTTTTTTGTATCTTTATGCATTAGAAATGAAAACTCTGAAGTTAATATTAACAATCACCATTCTCCTGTTTGCCAATCAGGTTTTATTTTCGGCACCACCCCCGCCGCCTGCCGGTTCACCTGTTTGCTGGCCCCCGCCGTGTATTCCAATTGATGGCGGTGTATCCCTTTTAATTGCTGCCGGCGCTGCTTATGGGGCAAAAAAACTCTATAATTCACGTAAAAAAGCTTCCAAATTTTCGTAAGCACGTTGTTTGATGAAGGCTCTTAGTAAACAAAATGCCTTTATAAGATTTATCTTTATTGCGGGCATTTTATACCTCATTTTATTTTTAATTTACCAGTTCGTTGTCAGAAAGTATACTTTCTACGATCAAAAATTTATAAGCACCATTATTATTTCGGCCGAAGCAATTGTAAATTTATTCGGCGTTAAAACCTTTAGTAGATTACAAAATATTGATATGCAATTGATCGGTATCGACGGTTCGGTTGGTTTATGGATAGGCTCTAACTGCAATGCCATAACACTTTTCAGTCTGTTTTCAGTCTTCATAATGGCCTACCCGGGCAATCAAAAAAATAAATTATGGTACATCCCGCTTGGCATTTTAAGTATACATCTGTTAAACATTTTCCGGGTTATTGCTTTAATGTTCATTGCACGGTATTTACCCCCTCAATACCTCACCTTTAACCATACCTATACCTTTACGTTTACTGTTTACGCGTTTATTTTTTGGCTGTGGGTTATATGGATAAATAAATTCGCGGGCAAACAAAAACAAATTGTAAATGAGAACTAAAACCGTTGTTTTCTTTTTATTGATGTTTGGCATGGCAGGTTACCTAAGGGAAAGATTTTTTGAGCATTACAACATTATTATGGCCGGCAGCTATCGCCATACGGATGAGTACGCGATAATTGGCGCTAAAATACCCGTGGTTATGGCCCCTCTCAACAATATATCATACCCCGCATTGTATTATTCAAAATATATTTTCACGCTCATTTGGATCATTATTTTTTTTACGATCGGGTATTTTGCCCTTAAAAAACTAAGCTCACATAAAAATATATTGAAATTTCTTACTTGGTCTTATTTGATTTTGTTAATTTTAGCCGGCATTTCAATGGCATTGGGTTATTTAATAAGCAGTACTTTAAAAAACGATGAGTATACACTTAGCCGATGGTTACTCGGCATAGCACAGTCACCAATTATTTGCTTAATATTATTAGCATCCGACAAATTATATTCTAAATCTCAACAAACATGATACAGAAAGACACAGCAATTTTTAAATTAATTAAAGAAGAATTACACCGCCAAACCGAAGGCATTGAATTAATTGCCAGCGAAAATTACGTAAGTGATCAGGTAATGAAAGCCATGGGCAGTGTGTTAACCAATAAATATGCTGAGGGATTGCCCTTTAAACGTTATTACGGCGGTTGCGAAGTTGTAGATAAAATTGAGCAATTGGCCATTGACCGCGCCAAACAATTGTACGGTGCAGCTTGGGTTAATGTGCAGCCCCACTCGGGCGCTCAAGCCAACGCAGCGGTAATGTTAGCTTGTTTAAAACCGGGTGATACTATTTTGGGATTAGACCTGAGCCACGGCGGACATTTAACGCATGGTTCTCATGTAAATTTTTCGGGAAGATTATACCGCCCAACGTTTTATGGTGTTGAAAAAGAGACAGGAATTATTGATTACAATGCTCTGGAAGCAACAGCTAAAGCGGAACATCCTAAAATGATCATTTGCGGGGCCAGCGCTTATTCGCGTGATTGGGATTATGTGCGTTTACGCAAAATTGCAGATGAAGTGGGCGCTATTTTATTGGCCGATATTTCGCACCCAAGCGGAATGATAGCAAAAGGAATTTTAAATGATCCCTTACCGCATTGCCATATTGTTACAACCACTACACATAAAACATTGCGTGGCCCAAGAGGCGGAATGATAATGATGGGAAAAGATTTTGAAAATCCTTTCGGCGAAAAAACACCAAAAGGAGAAATAAAACTAATGAGCGCTTTGTTAGATATGGCTGTGTTTCCCGGTACACAAGGCGGACCGCTTGAGCATGTGATTGCCGCCAAAGCGGTGGCATACAGCGAAGCGTTATCTGACGACTATATGTTGTATTGCGTGCAGTTGATAAAAAATTCGCAAGCAATGGCAAAGGGGTTTAAAGATCTGGGTTATAACATTGTTTCGGGCGGAACAGACAATCATATGTTTTTAATTGATCTGCGAAATAAAAACTTAACCGGTAAAGAAGCTTTAGCGGCTTTAGAACAGGTAAATATTACCGTAAATAAAAACATGGTGCCGTTCGATGATAAATCGGCTTTTGTTACATCAGGAATTCGTATTGGCTCGCCCGCTATAACAACACGCGGATTAAAAGAAAAAGACTGCTTAAAAGTGGTGGAATTATTGGACAATGTTTTAATGCATAAAGATAATACCAAGGAATTAGCAAAAGTTAAAAAGAAGGTAAACACCATGATGGTAAAGTATCCTTTGTTTAAATCATAGTTGCAAGGTCAGTCCGAGGAAGAATCTGTTCTTATCTTTGTTGAGAACAGATTCTTCTCCGCCACGGCGGATCAGAACGACATTGTTCTTTAAATCTCAAACACTCTGCTCGCCAACTGTTTTTCGGGTGTTACCAATTCAATTGTATATTTTCCTTTTGCCAAACCTTTTACAGGAATGTTGAGGTCAAACTTTTTTTCTCCGCCCGCTAAAGCCCATTGTTTAATTATTTGGCACACTTCATTTCCTTTATCATCTAAAATGTGTAGGGTTGTATAACAATCTTTATCGTTTACATACGGTAACTTTCCGCGTAACCACAGTGGTGTAGTTTCCATTGCGCCGCTTTGGTAAACGTAAGTTCTTGAAATAATAGTGTACCAGGGCAATGGTTCGCCTTTAATAGTTGATACCATTTGCCTTAACAAGATCAAATTCGAATCGTTGCTTGCTGTAATTTGAGCGGTAGGTTTTTTATCACTAATGGCCCAAATGGCATTTTGTTCAACTCCTGTATCAAACGCGTTAGCGCTTAAATACCTTGCCAATTGCACCAATCCGCTATCGGCCATAGTGTTTATGGCGTATTTGGCGTTTTGAGAAGGGCTGTGGTTGTTGGCCTGGCAACAATATCCTTTTACTTTAAACCATTTATTTTCTTTTTTCGCCAACACTATTATTTCTTCTTTTGTAATAAGTATATCCTGATTCTGGTCGTCTAAAGAATTCAATCTTCTGCCTGCCTCAACAATGACCAACAACGAATCATTTCCCAGATTCTTTAAATTCATGTTCATACAATAATCTTGATGCCCGCCAAGGCTTTGTGCCGAAGCTTTTACAAGGTTATGTTCCATTGCTTTTGCAAGCGTTATTTTTTGTTTAGCGTTTGCTGCAAACGATACTAAAACAAGTGTTATTAAAAATAGTCGGGTCATATGTTTGGGGTTTAAAATAATAACACCAAACAAAT